>JBMNNU010000405.1:0-2735 GCA_050942695.1 Chloroflexota bacterium | reverse complement strand
AGTACTCTCCTTCCAGCAATCGGATGAACTCCTCCTCACCTAGACCAGCCTTGCGTAACATCGCCTTGAGCAAGCCGATCTTGATAGGTTCCCGCTATCCTATGGCCTTTGTCGCCATGGTGTGCAGCAACTGCACGATGGCTGTATTGGCCTCCAGGGGCAGCCCATCCACCCCTGGATCTACCGCCCCGATAAATGAATTAATCAGCCCTGCCTGTACCCCCGCCGCTAACAGTCGACGTTCGGCCTCAGCAGTATGCAGCAGAGTTGGATCCTTTAACAAGATTGCGAGGCAGGCTACCACTGCGTAGCATCCCCAATTCGAAACCGCAGCCGTTACCAGGATATCGGCCTTCGTTCGCGCCGCGATACCGGCTTTGCACGAACATCGACATTCACGACCATAAGGAACGTAGTCCCTAACAGCACTAAGCACGAGCCCCATCCCGATCTCGTTTCCTCCATCTCCGAAGGCCACAACCGGAATACGCCGATCGAGCAGCCTTTCGAACAGGAGGTCGGTCCGCCCCTCGCCATTACCCAGAGGCATCCCCTTCATGTCGTGGTAGACGCCTGCATGGTTCCGGCCAGGCCGCTCGACCGCCACTGCTAATTTGGGCTGCAGTCGGTCGATTAGCGGATCAGCGGCAGCCAGCGCTTCACTATCCACTGTAGGGTAGGGCTGCAGCACCGCCGAAGCGGTCGGCGATGGGTGCTCAGCGGCAATGCGGGCCTCATCAATGGAAAGGAGGTTGAATCCTGCATTTTGCAGAACAGCGCCAATAGCCGGTCCAAGTGCTGCTTCCGTCATCACCACAGGGATGATGCCGAAAGACCGCTGAAGCGCTCGCGCGAGAACGGCCGTCCCTGCCGGCCCGTCGTTTTCTCCGATCCGGGGACTCACCCGACAACGAGCGGGAAATCCGGTCGTAAAAAGCACGATATCCCCACGCTTCAATTCCATGAAGCGGCGAGCTGCCGCCATCGCTAGCGGCTCGCCTACCACATCTCTGGCAGCTTTGTACAGATGCCTCGAGCCTCGCCCGCAGATATCCAGATTGACAATTTCATCTATCCGTTCTTGCACCCCTCACACTCCCGCAACGCGAATGGACTGAAGTTCGTGTTGTAGTCGTAGGCGTCTATGCCTTCGCTTCGCTTCAGGAATCCAACAATTGCGTAAGTGAGCGGGGTAGCCAAAGCCTCGTAACCCACTTTGAACAGGTAGTTAGATACCAATACTGCCATTAACAGTTCGGAAGGCAGTACGCCGGCGAAGGCTATGCCGACAAAGAGTAGCGTATCAACCCCCTGCCCCACGATTGTGGAGCCGATCGTCCGCGACCAAAGCCATCGTCCCCGAGTAAGCAGCTTCATCTTTGCCAGCGTGAAGGAGTTGGCGAACTCCCCGACGAAGTAAGCCACCAGGCTGCCCAGGACGATGCGGGGGGTCAATCCTAGAATGGCGTTGTATGCATTCTGGTTCTCCCAGCCCTCCGCTGGGGGAAGCGCGCCCACTATCTGGAACACGCCGGCCATCAACGCCGTAGCCAGGAAACCTAACCATATCACCCGTCTAGACCGGGAGTAACCGTATACCTCTGTCAGCATGTCAGCAAATATATAACCAACGGGGAACAGGAGAGTCCCGCCATCGAAGGTAAAGGGGCCTAGCATCAAAATCTTAGAGGAGGCCACGTTGGATACTAGCAGCACCGTGACAAACAGCACGGTGATAATATCCAGATATCGGAACGAAGTTCTCTGCATTTCCACCTCAGGAGCCATTATTGAAAGGGATCGGACAACTGCCTGATAAACACAAAGGCGCCGCCAATCCTGTTCCAATTGCGGTTGGCGTCGCTTCCGGTTATCCCTATTCTAAATTATACCTTACTGTAGTCCTGTATCCCCGTCATACCGGATTTCATCTAATCGAGGCTATTCCGAGATCTCGGCAGATCTTCTTCGCCAGTTCATTGCTGATCTCAACGTGTCTCGGAACTGCGGATCTCTTATTAAAAGTTGGATTGTGCCACCAGGAGTGCCGAAAGCCCTCCCTAAGCTGCTCGCACCCTTGAGATCTCAGAAACGCGAGGAATTCTCACCGCTTCATATAGCTATTTTTTCTTCAGAATAGTGATCGCCGGCTGCCGAGCATGCGTCTTCTCTATTCAATTCAAGGGCTTCCTGGAGAGTTATTTTTTACGGTCTCAATTAGTTCCTCTCGAGTTGGTTCCTGGCAGTTTACTCCCGGAACTTCCTCTATCCAACCGATCCACCCGTCACCATCTTGCTTAATCACAGCCGTATACTCATTTTTCATCGATATTCACCTCGTATCTTAAGCAAGCCTGATAACAGGACAGGATATTATATTATCATTGACGGCTATCGGTTGGATCAATCCTGATGCCCACCTTCGATTGGCTCGGCATGGTTCACCCGAACAGCCAGATCTGTGGCGTCGGGGCTCGTCCCCGACGAGATACCACGTCGGGCCTTGTGCCCGACGCTACATTGTGACCCGTGCCGTGAACCATGCCATTGGCTCCCTAAGTGGTTCGGCTGCAACATAAAGGGGGGGTAGACAGTTAAATGGTCTACCCCCCCTTTATGCTAACTTTCTTAAATTTTATCCCAGAAGTGGCAGGCCACCCAGTGGTCGTGCTCGACCTCCTTGAACTGAGGCTCCTCGATTGAGCACTGCTCCTGCGCATACCGGCACCTCGGAT
>JBMNNU010000404.1:0-2746 GCA_050942695.1 Chloroflexota bacterium | reverse complement strand
TTACTCCAGGCGCTGCCCGAGAACTTCTCTCGATTGATGTTGATGGGAGTCCTGCGGTTCTGAAGCTCGATGCTGCAGAGGACGGCAAAGGTGGCTATGATTGCTCTGTTAACTTAGTCCCAGAAGCCCCTGCTGAGGCTGAGGTTATGGAGATCGAGGGCGTTAGTGTAGCCTTCTGCGGAAAGGCTACTACGGTTTTTGCAGGAGCGATATTTGGCTTATCTCCTGATGGCGAATTAACCCTGGAATTGGCCGAGGGGGATTGTAGTAGCTGCAACCACGGCGGCGATGACTGCTGTGAAGATGGCTGTTGCGATGCAGGGGGCGGCTGCTGCCATTGATGAACCGGAAAACCTCAAGCAACCAGGATGGCCCAATAGTGTACGACTCCGCAGTGGGAAGGGTATGCCCGGATTGCCACCAGCCGGCGACGAAGTGCACTTGCAAGAGGAAGCGTTCTTCGAACTCCAAATCGATCAGCAATACTCCCAAAAACGACGGAATCGTCAGAGTATCGCGGGATCGCCGAAATCGCCGGGGCAAGATTGTGACCGTAATTACCGGGGTACCCGGCAATGAGGCGGCGTTAACCGAGCTAGCTGGCGACCTGAAGAGGTTATGCGGGTCTGGAGGCACCGTTAAGGACGGGATAATCGAGATCCAGGGAGATCATCGCGATCTGATCGTGGGGAAGCTGTCAGGGTTAGGATATCGCGTCAAGATCGCAGGTGGCTGAGATATGTAAGGGGCGCACGCCGTGCGCCCCTTCTTCTTACATCTGTTCTGGTGCGGCGACACCCATTAGCGCCAGTGTGTTGCCCAACACTATCTTTGCGGCGCTGACCAGCTTCAATCGCGCTTTTGTTAGCGCCTCGTCCTCGGATACTACCCTACACTGCTTGTAGAAGGAGTGGAACACCGCGGCGATATCCTGGGAGTAGTGCGGCAGGTGATGAGGCTCCAGGTTTGCAGCGGCCGTTTCCACTAGCTCCGGCAAAAGGAGCATCTTTTTTATCAGCTCCTGCTCCGGCTGCGATGTGAGTAGCGAAACGTCTCCATCCGAGAAATCGATGTCGGTGGCGTATCGAAGGATGCTTGCTATTCTGGCGTGCGCGTACTGTACGTAATAGACCGGGTTTTCACTCGATTGCTGCTTTGCGAGATCCAGGTCGAAGTCCATCATGGCGTCTGCGGAGCGGGCTAAGAGGAAGAATCGAACGGCATCTGGGCCAACCTCGTCTAGCACCTCCCCTAGCGTGATGATGTCCCCGGTCCTTTTGGACATCCTGACCGCTTTACCGCTCCTCTTCAGACTGACTAACTGATATATGATCAGGATCAGGCGATCCGGATCGATCCCCAGCGAGGTAGCCATCGCCTTCATCCTTGGGACGTGGCCTTGGTGGTCGGCTCCCCAGACATCGATGACTCTGTCGAAACCGCGGACGCAGAATTTGTCGTAATGATAGGCGGCATCCGATGCGAAGTAGGTGGGCGCGCCGTTGCTCCTAACGAGGACGTTGTCCTTGTCTTCTCCGAGGGCGGACGACACGAACCAGACAGCCCCTTCCCTATCGGCAACGTAGCCCTTTTTTCGCATTAGGTCGATGGTTTTCGAAACTAGACCTGTATCGTAAAGGCTCTGTTCTGAGAACCAGCAGTCGAACCTTACGTTCATCCGCTCCAGGTCTGACCGTATCTTTCCAACCATCTTCTCAGTGCCGAGCCTTCCGAGCTTCTGGAAGGCATCTTCTCTCGGCATGTCAAGAAACTCTCTGCCGCGTTCCTGGGCTATCTCCTTCGCCAGGTCTACCATGTACTGGCCTGCGTACCCGTCGGCGGGGACCTCCTCCTGGATACCGAACTGCTGAAGATAGCGTGCATACAGCGTGGCGAAGAAAGCCTCCATACGTGTGCCGGCGTCA
The DNA here is from genome assembly GCA_050942695.1 of Chloroflexota bacterium. GTDB lineage: Bacteria > Chloroflexota > UBA6077 > UBA6077 > UBA6077 > JBMNNU01. Next base: position 821 of record JBMNNU010000404.1, on the reverse strand, counting down.
TTTACATAATATTCACGCTCGACCTGATATCCCGCGAAGCTGAGAATATTCGCCAAACTATCTCCCAGGGCTGCGCCTCGGCCGGCCCCGACGTGAAGTGGGCCTGTGGGGTTAGCGCTTACATACTCCAACTGCACCTTTTCCCCGTTCCCCACGGGGACAGAGCCATATCGGTCACCCTGGGTCAGGATTCCTTCTACCTGGGATGCAACCCAAGAGGGAGATAGACGGAAGTTCAGGAAGCCGGGTTTCGCCACTTCGACAGAAGCTAGGAAATCAGCCGCTGCCATCTGATTCGCCAAGGCGAAGGCTATAGACATGGGATCCATGCGAGCCGTGCGAGCCATTCGCAGGGCTATACTGGTTGCGTAGTCCCCATGCTCAGCTTGTTGGGGTGTTTCGACGGTAACCTCGGGCACCGCAACCGGCGGCAGCACGCCCTGCTGCTGCGCCCTCTGGACAGCGTCTACCACGAGGTCGCGTAGCATGCCGCGCACGGTGGTCATCTCTGTGGCTCCTACAAAATGTTGTCGTCTGACCCAATGGACCAGACGCCATTGGGATTATAGCTTACGTTGGGGAAACAGGGCAACGTTGATGCGGGGGCCGGGGGCTGGGAAATGGGGAGGACAAACACTCCCTCTCCCACCGCAGTAGCAGATAAAAAAACTCCCTCTCCCACCGCAGTGGGAGAGGGAACTTGGCAACTCCCTGAGGGAGAGGGAACTTAGTGCCTCCCCGTCTCTGCGTGCTCTTATCCAGTAGTTACGGCAGATAGCCCGACTGTCTGGCCTCTTTGAGCTTAGTAAAGGCTGGCCTCT
>JBMNNU010000403.1:0-2757 GCA_050942695.1 Chloroflexota bacterium | reverse complement strand
TAGCTGCTTGATAGCCAACCCAGAGGCGGCTAGTAGCGTTAGAAGGAATGCTAGCGAGTCGAGGTTTACCCCACCGGTTATAGGTAATACACTGACGGGCAGCGGTACTACTGTCGGCGGCACTTCGGCCGGAGGCGCTTCGAGCACTTCAGCCGTGGGGGTAGGGGTTGCTTCGGCTCCCGGCTGCGCCGGCGCGCCAGCAGGAGGCGGTGCCGCTTCTTGCGCTGCTACCTGAGGGACAGCTTCGGGCTGGCCATTTTCACCGCCGTTGCCGCCATTACCGCCGTTGCCACCGTTACCGCCATTGCCGTTGGTTGGCGTCTCAGTTGGGGTTACAGGTGTCTCGGTTGGGGTTACTGGCGTCGCCGTAGGCGTCGGCGTCTTCTCCCCTATCTGCTCAATGGGCTTCTGGATATCGTTGGAGACCCAATCCCATACATCGTCGACGAAGTCTTCGGCCCGATCTCCTATGTTCTCGATCTTATCCTCCAGACCATCCAGTCCAGTTCCGCTCGAGCCACCGCTGGGCGGCTGGTTACCATCGGGCGGATCCGTGTCGTCCGATTGGCCGGGGGACTCAGGTTTGCTGGGCAGCTCAGGTTTGGCCGGGGGGTCCGGCATACTCGGCTTCTCCGGAGGCGGGGGCATCTCCGCTTTGGCAACCAGACCGGGCAGAGATACCTCGGCGTTCGCCATCCCTGCCGGTTGAGCCCCAACCATGCCCACGAAAAGAATGGAGCTCGCCAGGAGCGCAATCAGCGGTGGCATAACCACCTTGCCAATGAGCCTGACCTTGCGTCGCGAGCTGGCTCGCAGCTTTAGTTCCAGGTTACTGAACCGTTTTTCGTTCATTATTTATCTCCTCGTATGTTATGTGGCGGAGCGGAGATGCTGACCGCTCCGACTGGCAAATCGGGTTCGTCCGAGCGATACTGGTAGTGCAAGGCCGGTTGGGTGGAGTTCGCTGTCTCCTTGCGACATCCGTGATGATCGCTCTTTAAAGACTGAACCTCCCGGGCATGGTGGCAAGTTCTTACCCGCAGGTTGTTCCGGCCGCTGCCCGACCAGGCGAGTGCAGCAGCTCGTCGGGTAGGTAGCCGTGGGTAACGGTCGAGTTCTGATCACGCGCGAGGCTGATCTCCCACCATGTGCGCTCGGGCGACCCCGACCGGCCAGAAAAGGAGGGGGTGCATGCCGCGTCGTCAGTCCAAGTCCACCCAGATCCAACCGGAGCTTGTTCCCAGCCCAGTGGCCTTCCTCGGCCTGGACATCAGCCAGGCTGAAGTCGTCGCCTGCTTGCTCCTTGCCGATGGGAGTGAAGCCGTTCCCCGTTGGAAAGTCTCCAACGACCAGCCGGGGGCCGAGAAACTCGCCAAACGGGTGGCCGAACTCGCCCAGCGCCACCACGTGCAGCAACTCCTCATCGGTATGGAGGCCACCAACCTCTATTGGTTCCATCTCGCCTGCTTCCTCAAGGATACGGAGATCCTCTCCGCTTTGGATCACCAGGTCTACGCGCTCAATCCCAAGCTGGTAGCCGGCTTCAAGAGAAGCTATCCCGACCTCGGCAAGACCGATCACCTGGACGCATTCTTCATCGCCGAGCGGCTCCGCCTCGGTCGACTGCCCGCCCCCTTCCAAGTGGACCTGCTCTATGCGCCCATCCAACGCCTCACCCGTTTCCGAACCCACCTGGCCTCTAGCCTGGCTCGGGAGAAGAACTACTTCCTATCCTTCCTCTTCCTTAAGTTCAGTTCCTTCTCCCATGCCCAGCCCTTCGGCGATCCCTTCGGCGCCACCAGCTCGGCCCTCCTGGAAGAGTTCACCACCGAGGAGTTGGCCCAGGCCCCTCTGGAAGAGCTGACCCCTTTCATCAACCAGCACGGTCGCGGCCGCTTCGCCGACCCGGAATCGGTGGCCACCACCCTCAAGCGGGCAGCCAGGGACTCCTACCGCCTCGACAGTGTCCTGGACGAGCCGATCACCCTGGTCCTCGGCACCACCATGGCCACCATTCGTGCCCTCCAGCGCCAGTTGGCCGAGCTCGACAAGACCATCGCTCGGGAATTGACTGCCATGCCCGCTGATCGGCGCACCATCATCTCCGTCCCGGGCCTCGGCCCCGTCTGGACGGCGGGACTGCTCGCCGAGATCGGCGACATCCATCGTTTCCAGAATGATGCCGCCCTGGCCAAGTTCGCTGGACTTGTCTGGAACCCCAGCCAATCGGGCTCCTTCCAGGCCGAGGACACCTCCATGGCCAAGAGCGGCAACGCCTACCTGCGGTACTACCTGATCGAGGCGGCCAACAGTGTGCGGCACCACTGCGCCGAGTACCGGGTCTACTACACCGCCAAATCGGCCCAATCGCCCAAGCACGCCCATAAGCGGGCCCTGGTCCTGACAGCCCGCAAGTTGGTGCGCCTGGTCGATCACCTGCTGCGGACCGGCTCTGTCTACCGTCCCCCCGAGTCTCGTCAGGACATGAAGGAGGTTAATACCCAGCCTCATGCGGCGATACCTATGCCGCAGCGGCGCTCTCGCATGGCGTCCAGCGCCCTCTAGCGCCGCAAAGACCTCATCACCAGGCATCGAGCCGCCGGGCACTAAAGTGACTCGGCTGTTCTTGCCTGCCCAGAGAACATGCCCAACTCTCCCTTTCTGCTTCCAAAACTGCCCCTTGACTTTTTACCGCAGGTCTTTCGATCTAACTGCGCCTTCCTTATCCCCGCAAAGAGCCATGCTCGTCGCCTGGCA
>JBMNNU010000402.1:0-2772 GCA_050942695.1 Chloroflexota bacterium | reverse complement strand
GTCCCTTTGGAGAAGGAATTAGGCACTCCGGTACAGGTAGTCAACAAGCCGGGAGCAGGAACTCAGGTCTCTACCACCTATGTAGCTACCGCCAAGCCTGATGGTTACACTGTTGGCTACACCAACTTCCCCAACGCGATGACCATCTATCTGGATCCAGAACGCCAAGCTAGCTATGGCCGAGATGATTTACAGCCTGTCGCCATGCACTTGATTGACCCAATGGCCATCGCGGTGAAGTCTGATAGCCCGATTAAAGATATCAAGGGCCTGATCGATGCCGCCAAAGAAAAGCCGGGCGAACTGAAGATAGGCACCACTGGGAAGCTTGCTATCGAGCACCTAGTGTTTCTGAAGCTTCAAAAGGACGCCGGGGTCAAATTCGCTTTCGTGCACTTCGATGGGGCTGCTCCTGCCAATACTGCCCTAATAGGCGGACACATAGACGCTGTGGGACTCGGCTTTAGCTCCATGCTTTCGAGCACCAAGAGCGGGGAGACCCGAATCATCGCATCTATGGACAAGGGTGGTGACAAATTCCTCCCTGGAACCAAGAGCTTAGAAGAGCAGGGGTACAAGGGCTATTTCGGCGTATCTCGCGGCTGGTTCGTGCCTAAGGGCACACCTAAAGAGGTGGTGGACATCCTGGCCGAAAGCATCAAAAAGGCCATGGACGCCCCGGAACACGCCAATGGCCTTGATAAAATCGGCCAGATGGCCTTCTATTTAGGGCCTGACGAGCTTGCCAAGTACTGGATCGAAATGGAAGAGTGGGTCAAACCTTTGATGGAACTGGCCAAGGAAGAGAAATAAGTAAGTAGCGAGCAGCGAATAGGAGTTATTCCTTTCGCTGCTCGCTTTTTTATACCTCTTTTAGAGCTGAGACGAGGGCTGCGCCAAAGGCAGGAAGATCATCCGGTGTTCTAGAGGTGATCAGATTTCCGTCACGCACCACCTCTTTATCCAGGTAGTTGGCTCCCGCATTCACTACGTCATCCTTGATGGCTTTGACACAGGTGATAGCCCTTCCCCTCACTATTTGGGCTGAGATCAGTACCCAGGCCGCATGGCAAATAGCCCCAATGATCTTGCCCTGTTCGTTGGCATCTTTAATCAGCTTCAATACAGATGAGTAACGCCGAAGCCTGTCGGGAGCATATCCACCAGGGATGATAATGGCATCAAACTGGTTAGCGCTGACCGTTTCGGCCTCGGCATCGGCCTTAACAACATATCCATGCTTGCTTGGATAGCTCTCTTTGCCGGTACCCACCACGAAGGTGTCTGCCCCCTCTTCCCGAAGGCGCAGCAACGGATACCACAACTCTAGGTCATCGTAATTCGCTTCGGCCAGGATCGCGATGCGTTTACCTGTGAGCGGCATTAGGCGCCTCCATTCTTCACCTTTGATGCTGCTTAAGATCGAAGCGAGGAGATGAGAAGCGGTATGCAAGGGATTTATTCTCGGCCATCCTGTCCTCGTTTCCCTCGTTTTCTTCGCTGCTTGCCACTCGCTGCTCACTACTCGCTCAAAATGGTTGTTCTCAGTCTAGCGTGCTCGTAATCGTCTGGTCAACGGAACGCTTCGCCCACCTCCATTATTAACACAATTAACACAAATGATGCATAATGTAACAAGATTATGTTGTTACTCAAAATAATCAACTGAGGGAGTAATCGGCCTATGGATATCAGGATCGGCCGGTTCTTACAGTGGGCCGAGGTGCGAGGTCGGCCATTCCAAGATGGAAAGCGGGAGGTTATCCCTATAGCACGAAGCCTATCGCTGATGTTAAGCCGACGTGGATCCCCTGTCGCGGGGCGCTTTGTCTGGACGAGACCGATCGCAGTCGAGGTAGTGGAAGGAGGTGCGATGCAACGCATCCCCATCCCAGATTATGGAATGTGGATAGCCCTGGGTATAGCGATTGCCACGATACTGGTGGTTGGATCGAAAGGCAGCAGGAAGACCGTTTGGTAGGCCTGCAACTGATTGGAGGTTTTCGATGAACGAGCAGCCAGGAAACCAGGAACAACAGACCAGCTCAGTAAATGTGGCCGGGCGGACGGTTGATATGATCTCCGAAACCGTTCAACAGCTTATTGCAACTGCAGACGTCACCGCGACCTTTGGAGAACCGGTAACTGTGGGAGACCGGACCATAATCACGGCAGCGGACGTAATGTGCGGGGTTGGGTTCGGCGCGGGGAGTGGCGAAGGCCCTGCTCAGGGAGGGGGGACAGGCAGTGGCTCAGGGGGTGGAGGCGGTGGAGGTAGCCGCAGCCGACCTGTAGCCGCTATCGTGATCGAACCTGCAGGCGTCAGGGTTGAACCGATTATCGACTTCACGCAACTCGGCCTAGCGGCGCTTACGGCCGGTGTATTCAGCCTTTTCTGGATCATGCGTGCGCTCCGAACGGTAAGCCCTCCGGACGAAAAAAACGAAGTGCGTGCCGTTCAGAACGTTGCGAAGCTGCTTCGCGGCCGTTAAGGATCCTGGTTAGTTAACAATCTTCAGTACCTGGGATGGTTCATGAGCTATGCTAGATGTGGTAACAGTTACATGGTGTAGTGCTCATGCAGCTTTGGGCAGGGAGCGGACGGTATGTAACTGGAGTGGTGGTTTGCCACTCCCTAGGCCCAACCAGTCCAGCCAATCCCCCTCCGGTGTCTCGACTCCTGCCAGTTGGAAGGGGGATTTCCCCGCCCGCTTGCCCCGCTCAAAGACGTGGGCGTTGCGGTATAGGACGAACAGCGGGAGGAAGCGATCG
>JBMNNU010000401.1:0-2774 GCA_050942695.1 Chloroflexota bacterium | reverse complement strand
CCTACGATGCTAAATGCGATTGTTTAGCCAACGATCATAAGGTTGCGCGCCTCGAGGGCAGGGTTGCTCCAGCGGCACCGGCATCGGGCGGGCTGGGCTGATCCGTCGGATCTGTCGGATTGGACCGATCGGTCGGGTCAGCCCAGCCTGCTACGTTATCGGCGGCGTTCGCCGCCCGCGATCAGATGGCGACTTATCGGGAGAGGTAACATGCTCAACCATACAGGGATCACCAGGACCTTCTCGGCGTTGCTCCTGGCGTCTTTGCTGATCATCGGCGCCGCATCGCCCGGCTACGGTGCGGACGACCAGGGTTACACGCTCCGGATACTCCACACAAACGACAACCACGCCCACATCGAGCCGGTTAAAACCGGCGATAAGGAGCTTGGCGGGGTTGCGAGGCGGAAAACCGCGATAGACGAGATCCGTGCCGCTGGTGGCAATCTGCTGCTGCTGGACGCCGGGGACGTCTTCCAGGGCACCCTCTATTTCAACCTGTTCTCCGGCCAGGCCGACCTCTACTTCTACAACAAGTTGGGGTACGACGCCATGGCGCTGGGAAACCACGAGTTCGATAAGGGGCAGACAATCCTGGCCGAGTTCGTCGATGGCGCCGACTTCCCGATCCTTGGGGCTAACGTGGTGCCGGACCCGACCTCGCCCCTGGCCGGCAAGATCGAGCCCTGGATAATCAAAGAGCTGGGCGGCCAGAAGATAGGGATCTTCGGGCTGACCACCGAGGATGTGCCGGTTTCCAGCAGCCCCGGCCCAGGGATCGCCTTCACCCCTCACGTAGAGGCAGCGGGGCGGGCGGTGGCCGAGCTATCGGCCTGCGGCGCCAACAAGATCATCGCGCTGACCCACCTCGGATTTGATCTGGACCAGCGGTTGGCGGGGCAGGTAGCGGGGATCGATGTCATCGTAGGCGGCCACAGCCACACCGTTATGGGGGATGAGGAGGGCGCCGCGAGCCCTTACCCACTCCAGGTAACCGCCCCAGACGGCGGGAGGGTGCTGATCGTCCAGAACGGAGAGTGGGGGAAGACGCTGGGGGACCTCAGCGTGGAGTTCGACTCCGAGGGCCGCGTGGTTGGCTGGCGGGGAAGTCCGATCCCTATCGACGAGAGCCTGAAACCCGACCCGTCCTTCCAGGCTAAGATCGCGGAGTACGGGGCGCCTCTGGATGCGCTGCTATCGTCTCAGATCGGGCGGAGTACGGTTGAGCTGGTGGGTGACCGATCGAAAATCCGGAGCGAAGAGACCAACCTGGGGAATCTAGTCGCCGACGCCATGCTGGAGAAAACCCGCGCCGAGAAAGCCCAAATAGCGATCATCAACGGCGGAGGCATTCGCACCAGTATCGCTACTGGCGACGTATCGATGGGGCAGGTGCTGGAGGTGCTCCCCTTCGGCAACACCCTGGTGCGGCTGGATCTGTCCGGGACGCAGTTGAAGGAGGCGCTGGAGAACGGAGTCAGCGAGGCGGAGTTACTGGGGGGCAGGTTCCCCCAGGTGGCCGGGATGCGTTTCATGTGGGACCCCGACGCCCCGGCGGGAAGTCGGGTGATAGCTATCGAGGTGGCCGAGGGCGATGGGTACAGGCCGATCGATCCTAACGCGGTCTACCGGGTCGCTACCAACGACTACCTGGCAGGCGGGGGTGACGGTTACACAGTGTTCGAGTCTGGAGCCAACTGGTACGCGACCGGTTTCGTACTGGCCGACGTGGTAGCCGATTACATCCGGGAGCACTCGCCGGTAGCCCCGCAGGTGGAGGGGCGGATAATGCGGGCGAGCAGCCGGGCTGAGAAGGCTGTTGCATCCCCAGCAGGGCAGGGCGCGGGCGAGAGGATGATCGTTCCCGCGGCGCTGCCGAATACAGGCGAAGCGGGCACAGACCCGGCGGAGTCGGCCATCCTGGTGATGCTGGTGACGCTGGGGACGATAGCGGTATCCGGAGGCATCTACATCCGCAAACGATAACCCCCGGCCGGCCGGGATGGTTCACGGCGCGCGTCACAACGTAGCGTCGGGCTTTGTGCCCGACGTGGTACCTCGTCGGGGACGAGCCCCGGCGCTACAGCATCTGGTTGTTTGTGCGAACCATACCGCTGCTCGCCTGGCACACGATCTGCCACAAAGTGACACAGGGATCCTCAAAAGCTGGTCCGATCAGCCGAGGGACTGGAGGCAGATGTGAACAACACGGTGGAACTGGCAGCGGAATGGCGAACTGTCCACGGCAAGCAGGCGAAACGGCTTCGAAAGAAGGGGTTGATCCCGGCCGTGCTGTATGGACACGGCCCATCGGTTTCCCTGCAGGTCAACGCGGAAGCGGTAAAGGATATACTTCGACGCCGGGGGAGAACCACCCTGCTTAATCTGAAGATGCTCGGCGGCGAGACGGCGACGGCGGTGATCAAACAGTTGCAGTTCGACCCCGTAAGGGGCGACCTGATCCATCTGGATTTCATGAGGGTTCTTCAGCGAGAGAAGCTGAAGCAGAAGGTGCCTCTGCGATTTGTGGGAGAGGCGCCGGTTGCGGAGACCCACGACGTGACGATAATTAAGCCGTTGGACGCGGTGACGGTGGAGACCTATCCCCAGGACATCCCCTCTGCGGTGGAGGTAGACCTGGCGCGGCTAACCGAGCCGAACTCCACGGTGCGGGTGTCCGACCTGGAGCCCGGGCCGAGGGTGAGGATCTTGGACCAGCCCGAGGAGGTAGTAGCCAGCGTATCGATATCCAAGAGGGAGGAAATCCAGGAGCT
>JBMNNU010000399.1:0-2786 GCA_050942695.1 Chloroflexota bacterium | reverse complement strand
CCAACAGCTTCTGCTGTGAGAACCGTGGAGGGAGCTGGCGATCTCCGGACACAAAGCGAGGGAACTGCTACGCCCACACTCTCTCCTACCCCTCTACCAGCTACGCCCACCCCAAGCCCCACCAAAACAGCGACACCGAAGCCGTCCCCCACTCCTGAGCCGCGTCTGCCTATCACCGGGCTTCGGATCGAGAGTATAGGATTGGAGACCAAGGTAGTGCCGGCCAAGTTCGTAGAGGGCAACGGTGGAGGCACCTGGGAAGTCCCAGCCTTCCTAGCCGGCCATGCCGACAAAACCGCAGGAGCCGGGGCTTTGGGCAACGCCGTCCTGCTCGGTCACATCGATAGCATCAGATCGGGCGACGTCTTCCATGCGCTCCCGCAAGTGGCTATGGGGGACATCATCGAAGTTTGGAGCGATAACAGGCGGTTTAGGTATCGCGTTGTGGCGATCTGGTCGGTACCTCGCGATGACGGCTCGGTTGTGCAGGCTACACCCACGAGGTCGATCTCCATCATCACCTGTACCGGACAATGGCTGCCGCTGGAGCAGGATTACAGCCACCGGCTGGTTGTGAGGGCGGATCTAGTTCGCTGATCCGATTATTACTACCACCCACAATCCGGGCATGGTTCACACAAACAGCCAGATCTGTAGCGTCGGGGCTCGTCCCCGACGAGGTACCACGTCGGGCACAAGGCCCGAAGCTACATCGTGAATCGTACCATGAACCATGCCCACAACCCGAAAGCGCTAGCACGCGCTCCCAGGAAAGCAGCCCCTGTTATCGACCGAAGGGTAGTCCTTCTCGCTGGTAGAGCCTGATGGCAAAAACAACCATCGCGATTCCCACGACCGTAGTAATCGCAGCAGAGACTGTAAAGTGCAGGGGGTTGAGAGATTCACCCCTCATCACCTGGATGATCAACAGTTGCTGGCCGAATGTAGGGATCAGCATAGCCCAGAGGTCGGCCTTGACGGGCAGCAGCCCCATCACCATCCCCGGTATCCCTGGTATTAGGGGTAAAAAGCTCAGGTAGCTCTGGGCCTCCTTGAAGCTCCTGGTGTATGTCGCGATGATTATCTGGAGCGGAGCGGCTAGTAGCATCATAGGTACAGTGATCAACAGGAGTAGCCCCAGCGAATCCAGGCTGAATTCAAACTGCAGGCCGAAGTAAACGTCCAGGGGCAGCAGCCTCAGCATCGCCGCAAATCCTAGCAGCGTCCCTATTACCGTTATTAGAGTGAACAGCAGCGTCGCACCGAGCTTCCCCAGCACCAACTCCGAACGCTCCACCGGGTTGATCAGCAACGGCTCCATGGAGCCTCTCTCCCGCTCGCCCGCGGTGGTGTCGATTGCCAGGTACATGCCCCCTGTGAAAACCGCAATCACCAGGAAGAACGGCATTATGTACAGCAGCATTGCCGCCATGCTCTGGGGTGTGGCCACGTCCACCTCCTCTAGAGCGAGCGCATTGACGACGGTAGGGCTGACTCCTCGGGCCATCAGCCTCAGAGTCGCAATCTGATTGTTGTAGGCCTCGAGAAGCCTCTGCACCCGCATGACAGTCGCCCCAGACGATTGCCGCGACTGGTCTACCACCAGTCGAACCGTGGCCGGGCGACCGGCGGTGAAGTCTTCGGGATGGCTCGAGGGTATTACCAGCACCACGTCGTGGTTGCCAGCCCGCACCTCGGACTCCGGATCAGCAGGTCCCGACTGGATCTTGACGTCGTTCTGGCTTAAAAAGGTGATCAGATTGGGGGCATACTCGGCGCCGCTTACCGGCAGATCGATGGGCTTATCTGCGCGCTCTGAGGATTCCCGTCCCATCACTGTAAACAGTAGGAAAAGCATAGCTGGGCCTATCATGGTGGAGAGAAGGACGGTTATCAGGGTTCTCCGGTCGCGGAGGTTGTCGATCACCTCTTTTGCGAATACTATGCCGATTCGCCCGAACTTCATTGCAGCCCCTCCTCCGTACCGATGGCGGCAACGAAAGCGTCTTCCAGGCTCGATTGCCCGGTCGCGCGCCGCAGATCGTCGGGCGTGCCGCTGATTGAGACCCTCCCGTTCGCGATCACGACGATGTTGTCACACAGAGCCGCGACCTCCTGCATGACGTGGCTGGAAAACAGCACACACTTGCCCTCTTCCCGGAGTCGCTGCAGCAGGGCTCTCAAGGCTCGGGTGCTCATCACATCCAGGCCATTAGTGGGTTCGTCCAAAAGCAGGTTCTGGGGACGGTGCACCAGGGCGCGAGCGATGGCAACTTTCAACTGCTGCCCGTGTGAGAAACCCTGCGTGCGGCGGTCGACGATGTCCTCCATGTCGAGGACCTTGGCCAGGCGATCGATCTCGCTCTCCAGCGCTTCTCCCTTCTGCCCGTGCAGTCGCCCGTAGTACCGGATGTTCTCTCGCGCGGTAAGCCGAGGGTACAGTCCGTAACTATCGGGCAGTGCCCCGATCCGATCCCGCACATCCAGGGGCGCGGCCACTGTATCGTAGCCGTCGACAGTGGCGGACCCTCGATCCGGCTTCAACAATGTGTAAAGGATTCTGAGCGTAGTGCTCTTGCCCGCGCCGTTAGGTCCCAGAAGCCCGGTTATCTGCCCATCTAGCGCCGAAAAGGTTACTCCATCTAGCGCGACTACCTTCCCGAAAGATTTGCGGAGATCTCGGACCTCTATCATGGCTGTGGCCCCACGGGACTTACAAAGAATGGCATTGGCACTATCTCCTGTACGCAGCCTACATCCAGACCCTCTGTAGAGCCGCTCTCGAC
>JBMNNU010000400.1:0-2786 GCA_050942695.1 Chloroflexota bacterium | reverse complement strand
CCTGGAAATCGGGTGCTGATGGTGGGATCAGGTCCATTCCAACTGCCCGTAGCAGCCCACTTGGTTAAGGTCGGAGCCACCGTGATGGGAGTGCTGGAGGCGAGCCGTTTTAGCGGGTGGTTAAAGCAGGTTCCTTCGGTATGGCGGCATCTGAGTAAAGTAGGGGAGGCTAAAGACTACCTTGGTGCCCTGCTGAAGGCGCGTGTGCCCATGATGTACGGGTGGACGATCCTGGAGGCTCGGGGCGACGGCCAAGTGCAGGAGGCGGTGATCGCGCAGGTTGACGACCAGTGGATTCCTATCCCGGGCACCGAGAAGGTGCTGGAGGTCGATACTATCTGCATCGGCTTTGGGTTCGTGCCATCGTTGCAGCTTCCACGGATGCTGGGTTGCAGCAGCCGGTGGGACCCGGAGATAGTGGCCTGGACCACCGAGCATGACAACGACCAGCAGACGTCGGTAGACACCCTGTTCGTGGCAGGTGAGACGACCGGGATCGGTGGGCACGACGTGGCACTTGGAGAAGGCGCGATTGCAGGCGCAGCGGCTGCAGCCGATCTGGGCTATCAGGCCGTCGAAGGGGTTGAGAGACGGCTAGCCAAGATCCGGAATGATCTGAGCCACTATCGCCAGTTCGCAAGCTTCCTGAACCGTACCTTTGGCCCGAAACCGGGGTTATTGAACTTGATACGGGACGACACCCTGCTCTGCCGGTGCGAAGAGGTGACGGCTGGAGAAGTCACTTCGGCTGCAAAGGAGTGGGATGGTAATCTGCGCACTATCAAGCAGTTGACGCGGGCGGGCATGGGACCCTGCCAGGGGAGGATATGCAGCCCACTAGTAGCCCAGATAGCAGCCATGGCTTCAGGAAAACCTATGGAGGAGATCGGTCTGGATACTCCCAGGCCCCCCATCAAACCGATCCCGGCGGGAGCGCTTATGGGTTTGGCTTTATGAATGATTGGCTTATCCGTACAGCAGATGGGTTCTTTGCCGCCGCTCCGGGATAATAAAGACCGGGATCTATACGTTGAGGTACAATCATAAATCCGCAAAATAGCAAGTAGGAGAAAAAAATGAAAAAGGAGATCGTAGCTGTCCCTGGGGTGAAACCTGTCAAACACTTATCGAGGGCTACCCGGTTCGGGAACCTCGTTTTCGTGGCCGGTACGACAGGCAAAAACCTTGTGACGGGGGAAATGCCCGCCGACATCGCAGGGCAAACTAGGGTAACGCTGGAAAACATCAAATTGGTCCTGGAGGCTGCAGGCACATCCCTAGATAACATCTTGAAGATGACCTGCTACCTCGCGGATTTGGCCGAGAAGCCGGCGTTCGACGAAGTGTACATCCCCTACTTCCCGGTGAACCCGCCAGCCAGAGCCTGCTTCCAGGTAGGGGACCTGGGGGCCGGCGTCAAGGTAGAGATCGAAGCTATCGCTTGCATCCCCGACTAAGGATAATATGACAAGGTATGGGCGACGCGTACGCGTCGCCCATACCTTGTTCTCCATCTACCCGTTTTAGGCCACGCTTTTGATGGCATCCCCCAGGGTGTTGACGATCCTGTCGACCTCTTCGGGCTTTATCACGAGAGGAGGGGAGACCCAGATCACGCCGCCGCGGTGGCGCAGCAGGAGGCCGTGATCGAGGGCGTAGTCGATGATCTTCTTCTCCGTAGCCGCAGGCAGCGGCGTTCCCGCCTTATCGGCAGCCAGCTCGATCCCAGCCATCAGCCCGAGACCTCTCACCTCGCCAACGCCCGGCAGGCTTTCCAACTGCTTCAGCCCGGCCATCAGCCGCTCGCCCATGGCACCGGCCCTAGCAACCAGCCCCTCGCCTTCGATGATGTCCAGATTCTTCAAGGCTACGGCGCAGCAAACTGGGTGCAGGGAATAGGTGTATGCGTGATTGAAACTTGCGCCCGCAGGCAGCTCTTTGAAAACCTTGTGCACCCGCTCGTTCACCATCACCCCGCCGAGGGGTTGGTATCCGCTCGTAACCCCTTTTGCGAAGTCCAGGATATCGGGAACGACGTTCCACTGTTCCACCCCGAACCACTTGCCGGTGCGACCGAAGCCGGTAATCACCTCGTCCGCAATGAACAGGACGTCGTACTTATTGCAGATCTCCCGAACCTTAGGGAAGTACTCAGGCGGGGGCACGATAACCCCACCGCCACCGTGCACCGGCTCAGCCATGAACGCGGCCACGGTATCGGGGTCCTCGGCGAGGATCAACTGCTCCAGGATATCGGCGCAGGCGACGCCGCACTCGGGATAGCGCTTGTGCAGGGCGCACCGGAAGCAGTAGTGGGTGGGGATGTGGAGAAAACCGGGCTGTAGGGGATCGAAGTTGTGCCAGTACTGGCTCATGCCGGTTGCGCTCATCGCCGCACCCGTGGTGCCGTGGTAGCCCTTCTGGCGGGAGATGATCTTGACCTTGTTGAATTTCCCTTTAGCCTTCCAGTAGAAGCGCGCTATCTTGAAGGCAGTCTCGGACGATTCGGCTCCGCCAGTGGTGAAGAAGGTAGCCTTCAGGTCTCCCGGCGCCAAGGCGGCCAATCTCTCAGCCAACTGGATGGCCGGAAGGTTGGAGGTGCCCGCGTATCCCGATGCGTAGCCCAGGTTGCGTATCTGCTCAGCCGCCGCCTCGGCCAGCTCCGCCCGGCCGTGGCCGACGTTAACGCACCAGAGCCCCGCCGAACAATCGATGTATTCTTTACCATCCACATCGACGACGGTTGATCCCTGTCCCTTCACTAGGATCAGGGGACCGTTGGTGTT
>JBMNNU010000398.1:0-2788 GCA_050942695.1 Chloroflexota bacterium | reverse complement strand
GTAGGGGATCGCGCGACGAAATGTCGTGCGGATCATCTTACCGCTGAAAACGGCGGCTATCGATTTGAGTGCGATCCCCCAGGTCATTTTGAAGCTGCCGAGCAGGTAGGCGTAGCCGTTCACCGTGGCGTACCAGGGGCCGGTGAAGTCGCCGATGAGGTCGGCCTCTCCCGTCAGCTCCCCCGCCTTGGCCATGGCGAGCTCCATCCCCTCTTTGAGATAGAGCTCCTCGAAGAGGGGGGAGAGGGGCTCGGGCATGTGCTCGGCCACGTTCCGGCGGACCCACTTCATGCCCGGGATGGGGGACTCCCAGCGAACGCCCTTGAGGGGTGCAGGCGGGAGCCCCGTCATGGGCCTAGCCTGGAGGAGGTAGCAGCGGCCTTCGGATACAGCCCACTCGATATCCTGGGGCACGCCCTCGTACAGCTTCTCCACCTGGATAGCTAGCTTGCCTAGCTCGCGCAGCAGCCCTTCTGAAAGCGACCTCTCCACCCGCTGGTCTTCTGGGACATCTCGGGTGATCGTTCCCTGGCCATCCGCCGGAACGATCATCTCCCCTTTCGTCCCAAGCACTACATCTTTCAAGGCCAGGCTGGATTTATCCAGCACGAAGCTGTCCGGCGTGACCCGTCCGGATACTACAGACTCCCCGAGGCCAAAGCTGGCGTTGATGACCAGCTCGTCCCGTTCGCCGGAAGTGGGGTTGGCGGTGAAGAGGACACCCGAAACTTCGGACGGCACCATGGTCTGGACTACGACAGCCATGGCGACAGAGCGGTGGTCGATGCCCATCTTGAGTCGATAGGCGATGGCCCTCGCGGTCCAGAGGGAGGCCCAGCAGCGTTTAACGGCATCAAGCAGGGCAGCTTCGCCCCTCACATTGAGGTAGGTCTCCTGCTGGCCGGCGAAGGACATCCCCGGCAGATCCTCAGCAGTGGCGGATGATCGCACCGCGATGGGCAGATCTCCTCCACCGAGTTCAACGTAGGATTGTACGATCGCGGCTGAGATATCTTGATGCATCTGCGCCTGAGAGAACAACTCTCGAATGGTGCGAGAGGTGGCTTCCAACGTGGTGGGTTGGGATGCATCCGCTGCTTCCAGGGCTGTCAGGATGGCGGGCTCCAGGTTGTTCTCCTCTACAAACCGCCGGTAGGCAACTGTAGATACGATGAATCCCTCGGGCACAGGCATACCCGCAGCAGAGAGCCTTGCCAGGGAAGCTCCCTTGCCACCTGCCACCGCTAGCGCAGTTGCCTGCGGATCGGACAGTGCCAGCACATACTCGGTCTCAGCCATCATCGTCTGACTCCTCGTCTAGCAGACTCAACTCTGAACAACCAATCGGTATTACCGACCGGTAGCGATCTCCGCTCCATGTAGCTACCTGTTTTGTTAAAGTGAAGCAGATAGGCGACCAAAGGTCGTCTTCTTAGGAGCGCGTGCGTCCCACCCGCAAGAGGACGGGCGGGCAGGCTGCCCGCGCTCCCAGCATAGGCCGCTTACGCGCCCCATCAACACCCACTATGGCCGTGTACTAGCCGGGCTTCTCCTCGTCGAGCTTCCCGGTTTCCTTATTTTCACAGGCCGCCTGCTGGCTGCGTTAATCACCACCTGATAGGACTAGTAGCAGCTTAACCAATTATTACCAACTGCTTGGAGACATTCTAAGGCCAATTGGCTTGGCTGAAACCATACGAAAGTATAGGTTAAGGATGGTTTTGAGGCTACGTCATCTGCTCATTCAGCCGCTGCTCGGTGATCGCGCAAAGCTGCTCCAACCACTCGAT
Organism: Chloroflexota bacterium; assembly: GCA_050942695.1. Taxonomy (GTDB): domain Bacteria; phylum Chloroflexota; class UBA6077; order UBA6077; family UBA6077; genus JBMNNU01. The sequence goes on along the minus strand of JBMNNU010000398.1, from coordinate 998 downwards.
CACATTCGATGCGGCATCCTGTAAGGCTGTGCCGGAGGGCAATTCATCTGGTTCGAAAGCGCGGCGGATCGTCTGCGCCAAGGCATCCGCTTTCACTTCGATAGGCAACTGCTCCTCTCCTGTTAGAAACGAATCGAGGTGGAGAAATCCGTTGACCGTCGCCCTAAGGGCATACTCCTGCGCAGCACGGTCCGTATCAGAGCGCAGCAGTCCGTGGCTACGCAGCAAAGCGAGATACCCTTCCTTAAGAACTATCTGTTGTGATTGTGGAAGCCCTCCAAAACCACTCTCCGCCAGCTTGCCCAGCAACTCCCTGTTCCCGGTGAACAGAGCCCTGCCTAGTGGCCGCTCCATTCCGACGAATATCATGGAGCGCATCGCGCGGTGCAATAGCACCTCCGTTGGATCCGCATGCAGGCGTGTGAGTATTTCTCGCCAGAACGCAAGCACCTCTCGCAGCATGAGCGTCCCGAATAGAGACTCTCGAGTCCGCCAATGGAGGTATACGGTACCCTTCCCAACCTTCGCCTTCCTTGCGATATCGTCTATAGTTATCCGATTGTATCCGTAACGCAGCAGGAGTTCGGAGGCAGCGTCTAGGATTCGCTCCGCTCGCTCTCGCCGCTTCGTCAGTTCGATGGTCGATCGAGTAGACGAACTCTCTTGGCCCATTCCCGTTTTCCTTTCTGTTGCTTATGTAGCCGCATGCTTAAGCTTGCGTGTACCTCGTTAACGACTGGGATGCAAGTTCCCCGCGGGGCATGGGCAGGCTAGAGCCTTCGGCTACATTTCTCGGCGGATGAGCTATCTGTGCTCACAGGAAAGCTACTTTTCCTCTAGAAGCATCACCGTGCCGGCGTCGCCGTCTACGGTTACCAATTGTCCGCTGGCTATCCGCTGGGTTCCGTTGCCCGTTCCCATTACAGCCGGGATTCCATACTCCCGGGCGACTATGGAGCCATGGGCAGCCACTCACCCGATGTCCGTTACCAACCCAC
>JBMNNU010000396.1:0-2794 GCA_050942695.1 Chloroflexota bacterium | reverse complement strand
CGCCACCCGGGATGCGCTCGGGAAGTTCCTAGGTTTTCTCGTGAACGTCAAGTACCCAGCAGACTGCCCAGAACCAAGACTCCAACGGGATTTCCATCCGGATGAGATGGAGACCATCTGCCAAAACGAGACGTTCCTGCGCTCCTTCTGTGATTGGATGACCCAGCGGCACGCTCTGCACCGGGAGGACCAAGACTACGTCACCAAGACGCCTGAGCTAGTCATGGATCGAGTCGGCTGGACGGTTGCCCGATACTGGATCCCAGCTAAGCGTCGGGCAGTTGCACTGTTCGCCAAGTTCCTAATGGAGGAAGGGGAGTTGACCAGCCGCTGTAGTATGGACGGACTCCGCTCGGCTGTAGAGTGCGAGGCTTGGCTCACCCGCTTCGAGGCATTCCTCATCTCCAAGGACGTCAGTCGGTCGGACGCGGCATACACCGTGTCGCTGGTTAGGCGAGCGGGTCGGCTTCGACCGGCTACCTTCGAAGCGGAAGTCTGGGGACACCATCTGCCCGACAGCACGAAGGCGTCGGAGGTATCGCGGGACCTCGTGGCTGCATACAGAGTGATTGAGAATCACATCCTGCCAGGCGGTGAAGGAAACGAGCTGCCAGTCGACCCGAACAGACCGACTATACCCGAAATCATCCTGGATGTGGCACAGCCCTTGTGGCGTGGTGCCAAGATGCTTCTAAACTCTGAGACGGCACGCCAAAAGTATCTCGGAGCGAAGACCGCTATGACTACGGCTGCCTCGATGGCGCGCGACGCGCTGATTCTGCATCTGATGATGTATCTGCCGCTGCGGATGAAGAACTGGAGAATGGCCAGGATAGACAAACACCTGGTCCGAAGTGCAGACAGGGATGACCGGACCACGAAATACACGTTCTGCTACCAGAAGAAGGAAACCAAGAACAAGCGTACGATCATTGCCGAACTGCCGAGACACCTGTGGGGCCTCTTGGATGAATACTTGGGTTACAGTGAGTTCCGCGGTCGGGGTATACGGGACATCCTTGTCAGTGCGCGAGCTACTGGCACGAATCTGCAGGCAGCAGATCTAGACTTGCGAAGATCCAAGAGCTCTCCGTACCTGTTTCCGGCCATTGGAGGGGGGAGAATTGCCGCAAATAGCTTCGAAGTAAACCTAGCGGACTGGGTGGCATCTTCTCCCAATCCCAGAGTGGCCTCGTTCAGGTTCACGCCGCACACATGCCGTCACATTGTTGCGTGCACCCATTTGGATGCTACTAAGGGAGGGAGCTGGTCCAACCTAGCGATGGTCGCTGAGCTCCTTGCAGACAATGCGGGCACAGTAGCTACCTACTATGCAGTGCTCAACACAACGTCGGCCGTCACCGAAGGCGCCGCAAGGGTGGATACCCTGCTTTCAAAGGCGATTTCCGATCGCCAACCTGAGTCGACGGGCTTCTTGCCAGAGGAAGCTCTTAGGGCAATTACACGGGCTTCTGACGCACTCCTGCGGGAACACGCGTCCATGCCAGACTCGGAGCTGTCCGCCATCACTGGGCGAACCGGGGGGCAGTTGCGAGCTTTCAGGGAGGCGGTAGCCGTCGAACTGCGGTCGAGGGAGCGAGTTCCGCAGCGAACGGACTCCGACGCCAAGATGCAGCGGGGACCGGTGAAAAGGGACAGAGCTGCATAGGTAGCAAAGGGGGGCCAATGCCGCCCCCCTTTAGCTACCCGGTCCTGTCCTTGCCAAGTCTTGGTGCGAACCGTCCCGAGCACTTCCAGAACAAGAGCTTGCCCAAAGATATCCCCGTCTCTGATCGGCCCGTCGTCAAAGTGTTGCCACTCATGCCCATCTGCGCGGTCTGGTGGAGGTAGTCGTGTCCAACCTGTAAAAGCATCGCACGCTCTCGTGGGATAAGGTTTGTTAGGGTAGCTAGAAGCCCAAGGATTCTCAACAAAGATTCGCATCGGCGCCGATCGGGAATGGAAGACCTGGCCTAGACCAAGACAGGGGAGAGGAGCTGTAGCGTGGTCACTAGGGCCTTTGGGTGTCATTAACAACCACCTTTGAGCCACCCTTAACAACGACCTTTAAGCCACTCGTAACAACGGAGCTTTGAGCCACCCGATAGAGCTACCATCCCATCTCAAGGAGGTGTGGATGGTGTATCGGGAGGTTCATCGAGTGGAATTACGCGAACTACTACGTCGGTGGCAGGCTGGCGAGAGCATCCGGACTATCGCTCGGGCGATGGGCCTTGCCCGAAACACGGTGGGCAAGTACCTCAAGGCGGCCGAAGCTCTCGGCCTGACGGTCTCGGGTCCCCCAGCCACCGATGATCAACTGACCCAACTGCTCGCCTAGGGCTACACGGGCTATCCCCATCACAACCCGGGTCCCAGCGAAACTCGCCTGGCTCCCCACCGCGATCAGATCAGGCTCTGGCTCACCAAGGATCACTTCAAGCTCACCCGCATCCAGGAACTGCTGGAGGGCAAGGGTTGCATTGTGCCCTATGCTTCCCTCCGATATTTCGTCGTCAAGGAGCAACTCTGCCCGCGGAATGCCGGCACGGTCCGCATGGCCGACACCAAGCCGGGCCAGTACGCCGAGATGGATTTCGAGCGCCTCGGCTACCACCAGGATCCCTCCACCGGCCGCCGCCAACTGATCTACGCCCTGCTGGTGGTGCTCTGCTACAGCCGGCATATCTTCGTCTGGCCGATGCTGCGCCAGCAACTGGAAGCGGTGATCGAGGGGCTGGAAGCTGCATGGCGTTTCTTCGGAGGGGTTCCGTGTCATTTGATCCTGGACAAC
>JBMNNU010000397.1:0-2794 GCA_050942695.1 Chloroflexota bacterium | reverse complement strand
AATGCCGACCTGAGGGGGGCTGACCTCAGGGGAGTCAACCTCAGCGGGTCAAATCTGAGAGATGCCAACCTAGATGGTGCCGATCTGAGCGGGGCTAACCTTACCCAGGTCGACTGGAGCGGAGCCGACTTATACGACTCAGACCTGGCCGATGCCAGCCTGGTAGAGGCCAACTTAGCCGGAGCCAAGTTTACCGGTGCTAACCTGACTCGCGCTGACTTGACTGGAGCCAACGTGACTGATGACACCGGTTTTATTGGAGCCACCCTTACCGGCGCCACCATGCCCGACGGGAGCAAGCATCCCTAACCTCAGTCGCGGTAATTGTAAAGATACCGACCCAGCAGCCAGGCAATCCTGTGAGACACGCTGATTGCGACAAGCGTGGAGCAACAGAAAAGCCCGCCGGAGTGTCCGGCGGGCTTGGTTGGGGCGAGTGGATTCGAACCACGATACGGGTGATATGCCTTACTTAGCAGTATGATTGTGTGGTGGTACGATTCGTGCTATCATCTTAGCAGTCTAGTCAGGAGGTATGCTCCATGCCGTTATCCACTACAGTACATAGGCCGAAGACTAATCCCAAGAAAGCGAAGGTAACACTCGCTCTAAGGGCGGACCTCGTCTCCTTCGCGGACAAGAAGGCAGCGCGACTGAAGAGCAATCGTAGCGCGGTAATAGAAGAGCTACTCGCGCAAGATCGAGCACGCGAGGAAGAGGAGTTGGCGGCTGAGGGTTACAAGTTCTTCAATCGCGAAGCGGTAGAGTTCGCTGAGATGAGCTTGCCTGCCGTCTCGGAGGCACTTTTCGGTGAGAAGTAGTGAGATTGTGCCGTTGGGGCGCCGCGTTCGGCGAGGTGAGATATACTGGGTAGAGTTCAGCCCTGTCAAAGGGCGCGAAATTGACCAAATCCATCCTGCACTGGTAGTCCAAAACGATCTAGGCAACAGGTATAGCGATACTACCGTAGTCGTCGCAATAACTCACACTATTCCCGACAAGCCATATCCTTTCGTGGTCATACTGGAGCCTGAGGATTGCGGCCTGAAAGATCGTGGCACGGTGAACTGCTCCCAGATCGCCACTATTCAACAAGTCGGAGTGTCCTCAAGGCTGCGCCCCCCGAGGGGAGAAAAACAGGTTCGCCCGATTGGTCGCCTTACCCCTGAGAAGATGGATGAGGTAGAGCAAGCCATTCGATACAATCTCGGCCTGGACTAATCAAAGCCACGGGGACTGGCCTCATTGAATTGTCATTACCTTTCCCAGGCGATGCATGACTTTCGCCACCGGATTAACTCCTTGACTGTCCCACCGAACACATAGATGTAGCCGGAGCAGAACTTGTTCGCCAATCGCTCGGGATTGAACTCGCCATCCTCCACTACAGGCGAGACCAGCGGAACCACGTCCGAACGGACTCCCTAAACATGCTCAAGTCGCCGGCCATCTCGTTGACAGCTTCCTTACTTGGTCGTTACTCCCCATATCTCGCCGTTCTTGACGCGCAGGATCTTCACGGGTTGGTCTTTCAGATGTGATGGGACTACTCAGCCTCAAACCCCTGGCTGGTGAAGCCCAGGGCTCGACCGTTCTCCGTCACTATGCGGACAACGTCTTCAGACACGCCACTAGGGACCTCCGCCTCGATTTCCAGCGTCACCTTCACTCGCGAACCGGGCAGCCCCACCAGATGCGAGATCACCTCGTCTGCAATCCTGCCAGCATCTCGGCCTGTTCGAGTCGAGTCGAGGGTAACGGTGCCGTGGTAGCGCTTCGGCGCGGCAGGTCGCGGCGGCTTACCGGTGCCATCGCCATTCCCCCCATTCGTCTCATCACGCTGGTCGCCATTCCCATCCGTTGGCGTCGGGATCGTTTGGCCGCCAAGCGTCGTACCCGTTTGCTTCGCGGCCTTCGCGGCGTCGGCCTCGCGCTGCCTCACAGCCACCTCCGGCCGCACCAGCAGCCCCGCCAGGCTCGTCCCACCTATCTGGGTGGACTCCCCACAGCGCAATCCGCGGTAACGCGCGGTGGTTTCGTCGTAGGAGTCGGCGTAGGCAAAGCTCTCGGTGGGCCAGGTAAGCAGCCCTAACCCCGACTGCACCGCCCCGGCGAGCACCTCGGGTCCAACGAGTCGCGGAAGGTAGACGTAGCTCGCGAAATCCTCCGCAAGCTGCTGCACGGCTACGTGGTCCCCACGCCACAGCGGTATCTTGTCCATCTCCATCCGCAGCCGGGTCCCGGCAAACGAGGTCACCAGCAGCTCGTCGTTGCGGAGCTTCTTGCTCGCCCTGGCCGCCAGCGCATCGGACCCCGACAACCGGATCGCCTGCCACTCCACTGCGTCTCGCGGCGATGCCTGCACCGGCACCAGCAACCACTGGTACGCCTCCGGCAGCCGCGCCGCCACCGTCCCATCCGCCGCTTTAAGCTGCGTATCCGCCTGCTTCACCTGGTGCGGGTCGAGGTTCAGCGCCTCCCGCTCCGCGATGATCGACTCCCACGCTAGATATCGACGGACCGCCTCATCCAGATCCTGCAGCCGCGTCTTGTCAACAGCCAGGAACACCAGCGTGTTTTGGAATAGCCGCGGCGTATTGCCCTTGAAGCCAAGGATCGACCTGGCGGCGGTTTCCGCGGGGCTTCCCTGCTCGCGGCTGTACGGGTAATCGATCCCGAGCACCACGAGCCGCGCGTCCATGTCGTCGGGTACGTCGGCGTTCGTCTGCGGCAGCGGATGGACGCGACTGAAATCACCCTTGTTCCGCAACTCCTCACGCAGTCGCTTTTCCAG
>JBMNNU010000395.1:0-2804 GCA_050942695.1 Chloroflexota bacterium | reverse complement strand
GGACTGTATAGTCATAACTAAGCATATTACCGGCAGCATTAGTCTTGTAATAACCCATCCTGTCCATTTGGCTGCACTGTGATTCGTATCATTGCGGAGCTGTTTTATTTCTCTCAAAAGGTAAACTAGAGCTACAGATATCAAGAATAGAGTGTACTGAGGTTTACAAAGGAAAGCCAACCCAGCAAGAACAGCGGCCACAAGCGGACTGCCATAAACAATTGCCATCAATGACAGGATGCATAGTGCGGCGCTAAGGGAATCAATTTGACCCCAAATTGCACTCATGAAGATTAGCCCTGGGTTAAACAGAACTAAAATGGTGGCGATGAGAGAACGACCAGGACTCGTAAAACGGCGACACAACAAAAACACACCAATTCCTAACGCCAAGTCAGCTAACACGGGTACAGGTTTGATCCAGAGTTCGAAACTCTCCCATTCCATAATAGGGCCAACTAGTATTGTATGAAGACGAGCAGTAGCAGCAAGTATATATAGATAACCTGGTAAGGAGTCGCACTCAGGTGCACCTTGAAGGTAGAATTCACTGAATGGTACTCGGAGCAATGCTTTAGCCCAGTTAGTGAAGCCAGCCATGTCTCCTTCGTGACCGTGCCAGCGGAGCAGTGACAACCGCAGTAATAAAGCAGCAATAAGCATTAAGAACAGTGCGTTTTTTTGTGCTCGATGACTTCCTAGATCGGTTCGTATCCATTTGGAAATGCTGGATAAGCCCACTTTGTCACCTGTCCTTGAAGCGAATGCTCGATAAAAAGAGATTACGTAGACATGGATTTGGATTGGATATACTAACACCATTACTTGTTTGGTAGTAAGCCCTAGTCAGATCCTATGTTAAACGAACTTGATCCTTCTTGCTGCAAAGAGCACCATCCTCAGCAGCAACAGGCCGTGCTTCCACCGTTGGATATTTGTGGTGCCGTATGTTCGTTCCCGATATCGGATGGGTAGATCGACGATCTTCAGCTTCAGTTTGGCCGCGCCGAACAGCAGATCGAAATCGCCGAAGGGGTCGAAATCGCCGAAGTAGGATCTATTTGCCGCAATCAGTTCGTAATCGGTCTTCCAAAGCACCTTAGTGCCGCATAGGGTATCTTTGATCGATTGTCCTAGTAACCACGAGAATGCCAGGCTGAAGAACTTGTTCCCCAACAGATTGAAAAAACGCATCGCCTGCTTCTCCATGGGGTAGACCAAGCGCACACCGTTGGCGAACTCCCCCTTGCCCGATCGCAACACATCGAAGAAGCGAGGCAAATCCTCAGGTGGCACGGTCAGGTCTGCATCGAGGATCATCAGAATATCCCCGCTAGCATTGGCGAAACCCAGCCTTACAGCGTCACCCTTGCCTACTCCGGTCTGCCGGAACAGCTTGCATGGAAGCTCGGGATGTTCGGCGATGGCTTTTTCTATCGTTTCGTAAGTGTTGTCGGATGAGTGCCCTTCTACGAACACCAGCTCAGTTCCTCTGCCCATTTGGGGAACACGAGTGAGGATGTTTTGGATATTTCCGGCTTCATTGCGAGCTGGCACGATAACAGAAACCAACGGCTCTTCGGGTTTGGCGGCGTTTTGGGGTCGAGGTCGAGCTACGACGAAGTTGGTCAAACCGAGAATTTTAAACGGCCACAGCTTGACCAGGAAGCGGTTGGCAAGGGTATCTATCAGCGGGGTAGGCAGCGGCCAGGCTACCTCCGGCCAATGGTTAATAATCTCCAGATCCGCCAGGTTGAGCAGGTTGGCGATGTCTTCTACCGTCAGCCAGTTTTGATACAGTGTCGGCTTGCCCAATCCAAGCTTCTCAGCAAGTGCTAAAGGTAGTTCCCACAACCGACTGTACGAATTGATGATTATTCTCGTTTTGGGTGTAGATAGCCGTGCGACCTGCTCGAAGACCGTCTGAACATCCCAGAGGTCGTTTATCAGGTCGGAGAGGATGATAAAGTCGAACTTCTCTGTGAGAAAGCTCAGATCGTGGGCATCGGCCTCGATGAAGCATAGCTCGGGGTGGCGTTGTCGAGCTCTCTTGATCATTTCGCTCGAGAAGTCTATTCCTACACCATAAGAAGGATTGACGGACGCCAGCAAATCTCCCCGTCCGCAGCCGATTTCCAGGACGCGTTGCCCCGATGGGACCAGAAAGCGGTAAACGTCGGCGAGTCTACGGTGGTAGTAACCACCCCACCCGGCCCATCGATCCATCTGGCGGCACACTCCATCCCAGTGCTCGATGCGCGCTCCCCGGTAGCTCTCAAAGGCAGTATCTGAAATGCTGCAGCGCAAAGCCATTAGGGGAGCCTCCCCTCTCGCCGCTGGTTGCGATACCAATCAATGGTTCTCCGCAGACCGGCGCGGAAATCTATCTGAGCTCGGAAGCCGAACCACTGTTCAGCCCGACTGATGTCCAGCTTTCTGCGCGGCTGGCCGTTCGGTTTGCTGGTATCCCAGACGATGTGTCCGGTGAAACCTACCTCTTCGGCGATGATCTGCGCCAGGTCTCGGATAGAGATCTCGAAAGCCGAACCCAGGTTAATCGGTTCACTTTCGTCGTATCGCTCTGCCGCCAGGATGATCCCCTCGGCTGCATCATCGACGTATAAGAACTCTCGAGTCGGGCTGCCATCCCCCCAGACTACGATTTCACGATCACCGTTATCTATAGCATCGAAACACTTCTTGATCAGGGCAGGTATTACGTGAGACGAGCGTGGATCGAAGTTATCCCCCGGACCGTACAGGTTTACCGGCAGAAGAAATATCGAGTTGTAACCATATTGCTG
>JBMNNU010000042.1:0-16123 GCA_050942695.1 Chloroflexota bacterium | reverse complement strand
ATCGTAGTAAGGCGCGAACGCCTTCCTTATATCCTCCGGCTCGTTGGCGAAATCGAGAACTACCACTTCTTCTTTTCCAGGATATGGAATGGCCAATAGGGAAAGCGTTCGCACTGTCTGAATCCCATCCAGCTTCCGATCGACGTACATAGTATGCAGCAGCGGTTGATCGCATCCAGCGCTTAGCCGGCTGGCCACGATCAAGCAGCGGTACTCGTCTCGTCGAAAGACCTCAGCAGTGTTACCGTCAGCCAGTCCGTTCATCCCCTTTTCAGTGTACTCTGTTCCACCGTCGATAACCTTACCGGGGAAGGCGACCAGAGCCCTGAAGTTGTAACCGTTCTCTTCCAGGTACTGATCTATCGCCAGCTTATACCTCACCGCGTGAAGGCGGGATCGGGTTACTATTATGGCCTTAGCCTTACCGCTGATGCGGCCTGAGGATTTTTCGACGAAATGGTCGACTATAGCCGCTGCCTTTTCGTCAATAGCGTGATCGGGAAGGCCGAATAATAGCTGTCGAAGATAGCCAACCTTCGTTTGATCGAAGCGAATATCCCCCTCTGCGTTCTCCAGGAGGCGGGTGTATCCCCTAGAAGAAATGTAGTTCTCCAACACATCCAAGATGAAACCTTCCTCTATCGCCTGGCGCATGGGGTAGAGGCTGAAGGGCAAGCAGTCGTCCTCCTGATTCTTGACTCCGAAAAGCTCTAGAGTCTGCGTCTTGGGTGTATCGGAGAAAAGGAAAACGCTTACGTTGGGCATTGTCCCAAGCTGCATCACCTCGGATGCGATCCGGTCTTCCCAACCCCTGTCTTGTTCCACTTTGTCGATTCTCTCGGCATCCTCCAGGCTACTCACGTCCAGGATCGCTCGGAGGTTGCGGAGGCTTACGCCGCTGTCCCCTGAAAACCCGTCGATGACCAGCGCGAACCTCATCCCCTGAAGCCGCGCTATCTGCCCCAGAATTTGCGTAAGTAATCGGGGATGGGCTACAAACAGTCTCCCTCCACCCTGCAGACTATCAATCAAAGGGTATCTGCCCAGATCGGAGATCGTCACCACCCTCTCGGGTTCTTCTCTCTTACGCAGCATCTCGGATATTTGCCGACCCAGGGCAGCCCGATCCGTTATGACGACAGTGCCGTCGAACGCTCGCCGGGCTTCCTGGCCGCGCAACCGGGCTATCTGGCGAGCCAGTAACGCCATGGTCAACTTTTTACCACCGCCCATGCTGTGCTGAATCAGATACCGCTGCCCGGCACCATTGATGCTGGCGTGGGCTATCAAGCGGCGAACGGTATCTAACTGGTGATAACGGGGAAACAACAAGGCTGCCTCTCCGGCAATGCCGCCTACCCGGCCCGGAATTTCCTTCTCCAGGATGTAGTGCTGGATCAGGTCCAAGACGCTATCTCGCGTCCAGACTCGGCGCCACAGGTAAGAGGTGGAATAGCCTCTCTGTTGTACTGGATTGCCGGCGCCACCATCCCTTCCCTGGTTGAAGGGCAGGAAGGCGGTTTCAAGGCCTTCCAATTGGGTAGTAACGTAGACAAGTTGTGAATCCAGGGTAAAAAAGGCCAGACATCGGCCGCTAGCAAAAAACGGTTCGGCCGGGTCGAGATCGTAGCGGTACTGCTGGATGGCGTCTTCTACTGTCTGTCCGGCGAGAGGATTTTTTATTATTGCGGTGAATATAGGCAGACCATTGACGAAGATCACCAGATCGAGGACGTCTTCACTCTTTATGCTGTACGTCAAGCGAGGAATGATCGAGAAGCGATTTGTCCGGTACAGTCTTCGACGCTTCTCATCGCTATCATCAGCAGTTTGGAAATGGACCAACCGGAAGCAGCAGCCGGAGCATTCGAACCCTCTGTGCAGCACATCCAGGGTGCCGCGCAAGCTGATCTCAGAAGACAGCTTCTCCAGAAAGCGGTCTTCTACATCGACACTCCCCAGGTTTGATAGCTTTTGCCACTCCTGAGGTTGGGAGTCCTGGATGAAGCCGATCACGAGCTCCGGATCGAGACACAGGGTGCGATCGTAGTCGGCAGATCTCCGCAACCTGTAGCCCCCCAACTCCGGATTCCCATAGGGCGCTTGCCTTTCCCGGGTGCTTGTTTCGCCCCCAGCTTGGCTGGCCTCCGGAACCCCAAGGAGCGTATCCGTAATACCCTGTTCGAAGCTTTTCTCGAACCATCCGGCCATCGTCTCATCCAGCAATGTGGCCTTATCTTTCTCACGTTTCGCTCGGCAAACATTACCACTTATTAAAAACTTCGTCAAAGATGAAGTAAATACCAACTATTAACAGTGGCTGTAACTGGCTGGTTAGCATCTAAGATCGAGAAGCTTTGTCTCCCCACAGATCTCGCAGGCGTTCCAGGGCTGAGGTCGCTCCCTCGATATCCGGTTCTTTCGAACGAGGGGGCTCGTAGCGATACTGAACGTAGGAGTTGGTAAGCTGTAGCACCTCGTCGTGGCCACCCAGGGTGGGGTCGGCCTCAAGGCGCCGCTGGTATTCAAGGGGGGTTTCAGCCGGTCTTCGCGCTCGTCCTGCCAACGCTCCCAGTGAGAGGAATTCCCTATATATCTTACGAATGCCATCATCGCAGGTAGATCGCTGTTTTCTCGTCACCAATCCGGGGATTCTATACATAGGCCGAAGCCTTGCCATAAGCCAGCGCCATAAGGCATCCAGCCCAGGCCAACTCCACACGAAGTCGCGGCTATCCTCTATACCGTCTCGCTGCCAACCTCTCCCGAGGTGAGAGATAGCCCGGATTACGAGCCACAGGAACAACGCCCCCAGGATCACGGCTGCTAGAAGCTTGATGGCGAAAATGAACTCCGGAGACAGAGGGGGTAATTCCTCCTGGGCTAGATTCTCAGGCCAGAGCGGCTCAACCGTTCGAGGCTTCGGTTGCCGGTCGCTTGGGGGTATCAACAGCCTCGCCAGGAACGCTAGGATCTCTACGAGAATAGCAAAAGGCAAAGCGGCGATCTGGATGACAACGCCGAGAACGGTCCCCAGCGGATCTCGGATCAACTCCCACACCCTGCTCACCCGATCGAAGGTAAAGATCTGGGCTAAGAGCAGGGTAGTGGTCAGGAGGCCGCCCACTATTGCCAGCAACATACCCAGCCAGGGGACTGTCGGAGTCAAGCCGGCGCTGTCGCGATAGCGCGAAGCGCGGCTTACGTCCACAATCTGAGACAGAGGCATCCCTACGAGTCCGGTGGAGATGAACAGCATGGTAGACAAAACGAGCAGTTCCCCGGATACGGGCGCATGCTCCCCGGCCAATGCAGTCACAACCAGAAGGCTTATCAGGGCAACTATACCCGTTCGGAACTCTTCCTCGACGACGTAACCGTCGGGTTGTGAGCGCCCCAGCAGCGCCCCTCTTTGCCAGAAGAAGCCCGCGAAGATCGCCACCAAAGCAGCTTGCCCCCCAAGCTCCGTGTTAAATAGCAGAAATAGCGTCTCTTCCCATCGCCCGCTCTGGCTTAACGCCGGAATGGTGAAAAAAACGGCAGAGCAGACGGCCAGAGCCCCCAAGACAGGCAGCAACAGCTTGCTAACCAACGGACGCCGGAGTCTAGCCACCAGCAGATAGGTAGATATCAGGGAGAGCGAAAGGATGCCAACTAGGATGTGGAGCTCCACCGTTGGATCGCCGTTTCCAAACCAACGGCCAAGGGCAATCGACCAGAGGTATCCCCAGGCCGCCTCCCCGGTTATCAGTAGCGAGTACTGGATAAATTCGATACGGATCTTCATCATTCCGCTCTTAGCATCTGGATATCTCGCCAGGACTCCGGAGTGCCTACCCGCCTTACTACGATCCCGTTTACCGGGCCGCAGATACCTTTGCGCCCCGTGAGAATCACCGCTACGGAGTGGCCGCACCTCCTGAGGACGGCTGTCGCTCCCGCTATCTGAGCCGTGAGAGCCGGGGTAACGAGAACAGCCGTCACTCCGTAAGAGAGCCCGTGAGCCTGCTGTCTCAGCAACTGGTCGAGCCGCTGTGCAACCAAGGGCTGAAGTCTGGCCAGCGCCAGCAGAATACGCTCCAACTGTGCAGGCCCTCTACCCGGCTCCACACCCACCGGTATCATCTTCCCAGAGTGAACACCGTTGGTGTAGATACCGGTCTGGTAGCCCTGCTCCAGCCCCCATTTCGCCAGGGATGCCGCTGACGTGATAGACAGCTCCAACACATCAGGATCGTAACCGGGGGTCCACCCCCCTTCCCCGGTTTCCAAGTCTAGAAAGATCACCAGCTTGTGATCGATTGTCGCCTCGTACACCCTGGACTGCAGTTTTTGAGACCTGGCGCTGGCCGGCCAATGGATGCGTCGCAGATCGTCCCCGGGGCGGTAATCCCTGGCCCCAGCGATCCTGCTCACATCTTCGAAGATCCAGCTACTTGCCCGCAGGTCGCCCAGCGGGTTGGCGGCAGGGAGGCCAAGCTGAGCCAGCGGCACCACACGAGGGTAGACAATTAGGCTATCCTTAACCTCAAGATCCTTTTCGCGAGAGACGAACCCGAAAAGGTCGCCAGAGCGAAGCCTCACCGGGCCGAAAAAGTGCTCCCCTCGGGCCTGGCAAGGGATAGTGTAGCGGCGACGGACGCGTTCGTATGGGCGGAAAGCTAACAGATTGGCCAGAAGTGACCGTCCCAGCTTATAGCTGGAGCCTACCCGTCCCCTGGAGGGAGTCAGCACCGACGGTATCTCATCCTCTGTCTCCAGCCACGATAAGGGAAGCAGCTTCCTGTTGACGATCTCGATCTCCAGATCGATCTCCTCCCCAAAGGATGCCCGGTTATGGCTAAACCGCCGACGATACTCTACCCTCTCCAGGCAATAGTGCTCCCACATTTTCGATAGGAGGCTTGCTACCAGCATTGCCAGAGCTAAGATGAAAAGGGATGTCTCGCGTGTGATGATACTGAGACACAGCAGGGCACAAAGGAGGGCGATCATCTGGCCAGTGAGCATCGATCTACCCCTTCACTCCGTCCTCCACTGGGGCAGGGACTCGATCCAGCAGCCCGGCTACCATTTCCGACCCTGATCGGCCCCTCAGGTAGCCCTGGGCGGCAACGATCAAGCGATGAGACAGGATGGGCGGAGCCAATCGCTTGATGTCGTCGGGCAGGACGTAATCGCGGCCGGAGAGAGCGGCCAGTACCTGGCCTGCGCGGAGAAGAGCGATAGTTGCGCGAGGGCTGGCGCCCAGCGTAACCTCCGCCGCATCGCGAGATGCTCGAACCAGATCCACCAGGTAGCCCTCCACGGCTTCGCTGACGAATACATTACGGCAGGCCGCCGCAATGGACGAAAGATCGGCAGCTTCGAGCACCGGCTCGAGGGTGTCCAGGGGATTGCGGTCTTGGAATCGGCGGGCTATTTTTATCTCTTCTTCTCGAGAAGGGTAACCCAGGTTGATCCGCATCAGAAAGCGGTCTAACTGAGCCTCGGGCAGCGGGAAGGTGCCCTCTAGTTCGACGGGGTTTTCAGTGGCCAGCACGAAAAACTGTCGGGGCAACGGGTAGGACTCGCCGTCCACCGTTACCTGTCGCTCCTCCATGGCCTCCAGGAGCGCCGATTGGGTTCGGGGGGTCGCGCGGTTGATCTCATCGGCCAGGAGGACGTTGGTGAAGATCGGGCCGGGCCGGAACTGGAACTCCTGAGCTTTCTGGTTGAAGTAGGATATTCCGGTAACGTCCGATGGCAGCAGGTCGGGCGTAAATTGGATTCTCCGGAAGGATAGCCCCAGGGAGCGGGCCAGGGCTTTAGCAAGCGTTGTTTTTCCCAACCCCGGAACGTCTTCCAGCAGAACGTGACCCTCGCAAAGCACCGACACCAGCATCAGGGTGACTGCATCCTCTTTGCCGACTACCACTCGGGCTACATTCTCCCGAACCCGGCTCGCAGCTTCAGCAACTGCATCGATAGTTAGATCTAGCATTGCGACAGATAGCCTCTCAATCGCTCGATCCCCTCGGCTATCCGCTCCTTCGAGGTTGCGTAAGAGAAGCGAAGATATCCCTCCGCGTTGCTCCCGAAATCTATTCCCGGCGCCACGGCTACGTGGGCTTTCCGGAGAATATCGAAAGCGAATGACAGGGAGTCCGAAGTGTACTTCCGAGCATTGACCAGCACGTAGAAGGCCCCCGTCGGCGGGTGTGGGATCTCGAAGCCGAGGCTACGCAACCCTTCCAACAGGAAGAGCCTTCGCTCGGCGTAGGTCTTCTTCATCATCTCTACTTCGGCCGCCGCCTCCCTCAGCGCTGCCACCCCGCCCCACTGCACGAAGGCGTTGGCTGATATGAAGAAGTTCTGGTGGATCTTCTGCATCGCCCGGATCACATCCGGGGGTGCGATGATGTATCCCAGCCTCCATCCAGTCATGGCATACAGCTTGGAAAAACCGTTCATCACGCAGGCCCGATCGGTGAACTCAAGGATGGAGTGCTCCTTGCCCTCGTACACGAGGCCGTGATAGATCTCATCGGAAACCACCAGGGGACCAATGTTAGCGATAGCCGCCAGACTCTCGGCGGTGAGCACGATCCCCGTCGGGTTGGCTGGGGAGTTGACCATGATCGCCTTTGTCCTGGGGGTTATCTTCTCCGCTATCGCCTCGGACCGCAGTTGGTAGCCCTCGGATTCTTTTACGTCCACGAAGACCGGACTGCCATCAGAGAAGGTCACGTAGTTGGGGTAACAGGCATAGTAAGGGTTGGTAAGTATCACCTCGTCCCCGGCTTCCAGAAGCACCGAATACAGCATGAACAGTAGAGGCGAAGTGCCGGAGGAGACCAACACCTGGTCCGGGTTCACCTCTACCCCGTAGCGCTGGTGGTAGTCCTCGCAGATGGCCTCCCGCAGCTCTCGAATGCCGAGGCTGTGGGTGTAGTGGGTCTTGCCATCCCGCATTGCCCGAGCTGCAGCCTCGACGATACAAGCCGGGGTATCGAAGTCCGGTTCGCCAACCTGCATGTGAACCACATCGATACCCTGCCTCTGAAGCCGCTCGGCTTCCTCCAGGACCTCCATCACCAGAAAGGGAGAAACATCCGACCGTCTGCGATTGGACATAGGAACGGGAGACCTCCTTACAGTATCGATCAAGCTATTTTGGATCGCGAAATGCGCGAAAGACACGGAAGCTGTTTTTGCGCTATTTCGCGTCCTTCGCGATCTAAAGGTCCACGTGGTACTGGGCGGGCATGGAGTCCCGCCCCTACGTCGTTAAAAGGTGAGCTACAGTACACTCGCGGCGCTCCGCGATTATACCACCTTCACCCGGTCGATTACCTCGCGATACAGCTCAAGATGGCGCTCCACCGTCCGCTCTACAGAAACGTCCTCGGCGTATCGCCGGGCGCTCTCGCTCAGCTCTTTCCTGAGATGATCGTCCCTCAGCAGCTTCACCACAGCATCACGGAACCCGGCTTCATCATCCGGATCGACCATGAGCCCTGCTCTACTGGCTTCCACATAGCTCTTCAGGCCGCCTACGGCGCTGGCCACCACGGGTGTACCAACTGCACAGGCCGCCATAGAGGGGCCAGACGCCGCCGCCGATTGGTAGGGCAACACCAGCAGGTCGAAGCTGGCCACCAACTCCTGGAAACCATGGCTGTCCAGCAGCACGGGCAGGTAGATGATGGAATCCTTACGCACACAGCCTTCGATAGCCTCCTTCAACTGCAGGCTACAGCGCTCCCCGGCCTCGCTACCGGGTCGTGGAGCGCACGCAGCCACCAGCACGCTGTTCTCCGGCGCCCGACTGGCTATTTCCTCCCAGAGCTTCACGAACCAGTCGTACCGCTTGTACCACTCAGGATAGCCTACCATCCCAACTACTAGCCGGCCTGGGTACCCGAATCGCTCCTTGGGATTGGGGAAGAAGGCCTGCGGTGGAGCCATGTGCGGGATGATTCGCACCTCTCCCGAGGGAGGGGCCGCGTACTGGGTGTGGACGATAGTAGCACCGGCCAACCTCCCTACAGCGTCGATGTACGCCAATCTGTCGGGGATCCCCTCGTTGTCCGAGTGCATGGTCATAACGGCAGGCTGCCCCGACACTTTCCATCGAAAAAGCGGTATAGCCAGTGCAAAGGCATCCGCGGCGCCAGATCCAAGGGACTCGCCGTGGCGCCGATGCGCGTATAGCCCGTACTCGAACTGCAGGTGAACCACGTCCGGCTTCAGTTCGGCCACTTTTCGCTCCAAAGCGATGTACCAATCCGGCCTGGATAGATCGATAACCGGATGGACTGTCTCCGAGGGAGTCGCATCGGAGTGAGCAATTACCTGAACGTCGTGGCCCTGGCGACGCATCTCTTCGACCAGAGGGCGACTGTATGTGTAAATTCCACAGTGTCTATCCCAACTGGTAACCATAGCTATTCTCACAGCGGTCCCTCCAATCCTAAATGTCATCTCTCTCTGAGGGAGAGGGAGCCTTGCCCTGCTGGGGCTACCCCCTGGACCCCCGCCTGTGCCTCATTACAGACAGAACACGCCTCTCCGGGGAGAGGCGTGCCTGCTGTGGTCATCTGCGCTAAATCCTACTAACTAGAATCATACCCTGCTTAGGGCTCAACCGCAAGGGTTGCTGCTTACTCCGCCCAGAGTATCAGACCGGGTTCGAAGGGATTGGATAGATACTCGTTCTTCGGCACTATTCGTAGAGCGTAACCCCGCAATCCACTGACGGAACAGGGGATCGACCCGATGAAAGAGGCTATCCCATCACCGCTCCGCTCCAGGAAGATCATCGGGATTGGCGTGCCATCCCGTATCTCCAGATTGGCGTCGACGGCGCCCTGATACAGTTCGACCGATATATCCTCGGGACGCAGGCTGCCGAGATACACCTCCGCTCGGACTTCCACGAGCGAGCCCACCGTCACCTCGCTGGGGACATCGGCCTCCACACTAACGATCCTCAACTCCGGCCACCGGTTCCGCATCTCGTTTTTCCAACGAGCCAGCTCCTTGGCTTTTGCCAGATCTTCCGCCATCAATATCTGGGCCCGTTCGGCTGAGGGCATGTACATCTGCTGAACATACTCCTCCACCATTCTATGGGTGTTAAAATAGGGGCAGATGGCCTTCAATGAATTCTTCATCTTGGCAATCCAGCCCCTCGGAAGGCCGTCTGCGCCCCTATCGTAGAAGAGGGGAACGATCTCCTTTTCTAACAGGTTGTAGGTTGCGTTGGCCTCCACCTCATCCTGGTAGCTCTGATCCTGGTAGACCTCTCCTCGCCCGATAGCCCATCCGACGCTGGGCTTGTAGGCCTCGCACCACCAGCCATCCAGGACGCTCAGGTTCAATCCGCCGTTGAATGCCACCTTCATTCCGCTGGTACCGCTGGCCTCAAGGGGCCTTCGGGGTGTAGTCAGCCAGAGATCCGCGCCCTGGACCAGATAGCGAGCAACCACCATATCGTAGTCCTCGAGGAACACGACCTGGCGGCGGAACTCGTCCCGCCGAGCGAAGTGAACGATCTGCCGGATCAGCTCCTTGCCTGGGTTATCGTGGGGATGGGCTTTGCCGGCGATGATTATCTGCACGGGGCGGTCCCGATCGTTCAGGATCCTAGCCAGACGGTCGGGGTGGCGGAACAGGAGGGTGGCTCGTTTGTATGTTGCGAAGCGCCTACTGAAGCCTATGGTAAGAGCTTCCGGATTCAGCACCTCTATTGCCTTTTCGATCTCGGATTGCGCGGCTCCCCGTCTTTCTAACTGCCATACCAGCCGCTCCCTGGCAAAGCTGACCAGTCGCTCGCGACGTCGCTCGTGGGAGCGCCATAGCTCCTCGCCGGGGATCTTGTCTACCCCCTCCCAAACAGCGGGATCCGCGGGATCCTCTTTCCAGCGAGGGCCCAGATAGCGGTCGAAGAGAGGTCCCATATCCCGCCCTGCAGTCCAGGTACCGGCGTGTACGCCGTTAGTGATCGAGCTAATCGGCACTTCACTTACTGGAACATTCGGCCACACGCTCTGCCACATCTTGCGCGACACCTCGCCATGCAACGCGCTCACGCCGTTTGCCTTACTGGCTAGCCGAAGGGCTAACACCGCCATCGAAAGGGGCTCTTGTTCATCGTTGGGGTCCTGGCGGCCGAGGGCCATGAACTCACGCTGAGTCAAACCCAGCGCGCGGCAGTAACCTCCGAAGTAACGCTCGATCATATCCGGGTAAAAAACGTCGATACCCGCCGGTACCGGGGTGTGGGTGGTAAACACGCTCCCCGCTGCCACAGCTTCCCTGGCTTCGGCAAAGCTGACGTTTTTCGATTGCATCAGCATCCGTATTCTCTCCAGAGCCAGGAACGCTGAGTGGCCCTCGTTCATGTGGCAGATTAGCGGATTGATCCCCAGGGCATTCAGGGCTCGAATGCCGCCTATTCCCAGCAGTATCTCCTGGCGAATCCGCATATCCATGTCGCCACCATACAGGCGATCCGTCACATCCCGGTCTTCCGGTCTGTTGCCCGGAATGTTGGTGTCCATTAAATAGAGAGGCACCCTCCCTACCTGCACCTTCCACAACTGAGCCCTGACAACCCGCCCCGGATACTCCACCTGGATCACGATTGGAGAGCCATCGCTCCTTCGTTCCAGGGTGAGCGGCATGGTGTAGAAGTCGTTGTCCGGGTATAGCTCCCCCTGCCACCCATCGGCGTTCAGGTATTGTCGGAAATAGCCCTCCTGATACAATAAGCCGACGCCGACGAGAGGGACTCCCAAGTCGCTGGCCGATTTCAGATGGTCGCCGGCCAGCACGCCCAACCCCCCAGAGTAGTTGGGGAGAGACTCGGAGATTCCAAACTCCATGGAAAAGTAAGCGATGCTGATGCCGTTCGCCGGTCCATAAACACGCCGGAACCAGCTCTTCTTAGAATTCATGTAGTCGTCAAACTGCTCAGCAACCCGGCTTAGTTGGGCCAGGAAGCTGTCGTCGTTTGCCGCCGCCTGCAGCGTTTCCTGCGGCAGCATCCCCAGGAGCCGAACAGGATTATGTCGACTGGCTTCCCATGCGTTGAAATCCAGTCGCCTGAACAGTTCGAAGGTCTCGTAATCCCAAGACCACCTGAGGTTGTAAGCCAATTCGCGCAGCCGCTCCAAACGTGGCGGGAGAGAGGGGGTTACGGTAAAGGTGCGAATAGGCCGCATTTTTCAATAGTCTCCTTTCATTGGAGGCGCCTTACTTGACTTGGTGGTCTATCACATTCTAGCAGGACCGCCCGGTTTATCACACTCTGCTAAAATAGCCATCAGTTTTCAGCTATCAGCAGTCGGCTTTTTAGGATCCTTTAGCGGTAAGGTAATTGCTGATACTGGCGGTTAATTGCTGACAGCGGTGAGCTGTCAGCTTTTTGGGAGTATTGTTATGCGAGGATATGCCCCGTCCAGCCGGGACCTTCGGCGCGAGCGGATGGTAGGCAACTGGGGAGGAGCTAGCGAGCATATCGGCCGCCGATGGGAAGAGATGGGGCTGCAGATACTTCAGGCCAGAGTAAACTCCGACTCCCCATGGCCTGCCGATGGATACAAGCCGCGCCAATTAGTACCTCTGGCAGGGGATGAGTCTCTTCAGTTAGCCCTATCTCGTTCCGGCCTTCCCAGCCCGGACGTCATAGTGCTTTTGGAGAACCACAACAGAGAACAGATGCTTCAAGCTCTGGACTTCAAATGGAACCTGGAGTTTGCCTCTTATAGTCAGATACGTGCGGAGGCGCTCACTGCTCTACTGGGGCGGGGGATCACGCTCCTGGACTTCCTGCTCACTGCATCGCTAGGTCAGAACGTTCAAGGGCTCCCCGTCCGGGATGGGCTTCTTGCTGCGCCCGACCTACCAGTTAATCACTGGTTCTTGAGTTCCGAGCAGAACCTCCGCCAGGAGTATCCGATAGAAGCCAAGGAGGTTATCTTCGAGAAAGTAGACCCATTGGAGTTCTTCAGCCCCCTCCCCGGCTGGGAGCTGGCCAATCTGCTGGCGCGGGCTGATAGATCGGCTACCAGATTGCGGACGTTGGAGGGAGCCGAGCATTACTTCCGGATAGGAGCCGGATTGTTAGGTGCCGTCGCGCAGTTTCAGTCATCCATATTCCAGCGCCAGCCATCGCCTGTCAGCGCCCAGCAGGCTTTCGATTGGTTCCGCGCCAGGGTCCGTCCGCCCCTTTCCATGAACTTTTTACGTAGCGCAGAGAAGCTGATGGCAACCCGCAATCAACTCCTAGCTCGGTTGCGCAGCCTCACCAGGTCCCCATACCGGTACTCGGATCTGGTGGATAATCTCAAAAGGCGGGGTGAGCCGATACCTGAGAAGGAGGACGGCCTGCCATCAAACGATCGAGAGCGGTGGGGCGAAATACTCAGGAAGGTGGCCGCTGAGCATAAGGAGTTGATCTACCGTACGGGGCTGCGCCTGGTGCAATCGGGGCTTTCGGATGCCGAAGCCCTATCGAGAATGGAAGGCGATTACCGACGCTTCTCGATCATAGCGCGAAACCATGCGGAGAAGCTTATCAACGCAGCCTTTCAGTAGCCTCGGGTGCTGTGCCCAACATTATTGGGTAGCGTATGGGCTATTGCGGAAGTGCGTAATTTGCCATTTTGAGCGGGGAGCGAAATATTCCCTCTTGGTGTAGAAAGCTGCTGGGGATGGTTCACACGAACAGCCAGATCTGTAGCGTCGGGGCTCGTCCCCGACGAGGTACCACGTCAAGCACAAGCCCCGGCGCTACATTGTGACTCGTGCTGTGAACCATGCCAGTTGCTGCATTGGCTGGCCCGGAAGCTGCACTTCAATGTACGAATAGGTTGATGCACCCCACCTCCAGGGATAGAGCAACAGGGAGAGAGCAAAGTGAGCGATACAGCCGTCCGCACCGTCCTTGCCAACGGATTGACCGTTATCACAAAAGAGATCCACAGGGTACCCATAGCCAGCTTTTGGGTATGGTATCGAGTAGGCAGCCGCAACGAAAAAACAGGCATAACGGGGATCTCTCATTGGGTAGAGCACATGATGTTCCAGGGTACGCCCAGCTTCGGTAAAGGAGAGATATTCCGCAGGATATCAGCCGATGGGGGCGTGTTGAACGGCTTCACCTGGCTGGATTACACCGCCTACTTCGAGACGGTGCCGATCAGCAGATTAGATCTGCCGATCGAGATGGAAGCCGACCGGATGGCCAATTCGCTCTTTTTGCCTGAGGAGGTGGAACGAGAGCGGACGGTTATCATATCGGAGCGGGAGGGGAGTGAGAACTCGCCGGTCTTTCTGTTGGGTGAGGAGCTGAACGCAGCCGCGTTCGCAGCTCATCCCTACGGCCACAGCGTTATCGGATGGAAATTAGACCTCCAAACGATGACCAGAGATGATCTGTACTCCCACTACCGGACTTACTACACCCCTAACAATGCGGTAGTGGTAGCTATCGGAGACTTCGACACCGACAAACTGCTGGGGCGGATTCGAGAGCGATTCGAACCGATCCCTTCCGGGCCTCAAGCGCCGCAGGTACGGACGATCGAGCCGCCTCAAAGAGGCGAAAGAAGGGTAACGGTCCGGTACCCCGCTGGAGCCCCCTACTTCAATGTAGGCTACCACGGCCCTGCTCTATCCGATCCCGATTTTTACCCGATGCTGCTGTTAGACGCGATCCTATCCGGGGGCAAGCCGATGGGGGTTTTCGGCTCGCGCGGCGCTCGCATGGGGCGAAGCTCACGTCTCTATCGAGCTCTGGTAGATAGTGGATTAGCAAGCGGCGCCGGCTCATCGATCGCCATGACTAAGGACCCATACCTCTTCGAGATTGATGCCACCCTTAACCCCGGAGTATCCCTGGAAACGGTGGAAAAGGTGGTCTTTCAAGAAGTGGAACGGCTGCAGCAGGAGGGTGTATCCCAGGATGAGATGCAGAGAGCACTCAAACAGGTGAAAGCTCAGTTCGTTTACGGCTCCGAAACGGTGACGGATCAAGGGTACTGGCTCGGCGCGATGGAGACTATAGATAGCTACGAGACCTATCTCCAAATGCTGGAGAGGATAGAGGTCGTCTCCCCAGAAGATGTTAGAAATGTCGCTCAAAAGTATCTCGTCGAGACCAATCGCACTGTGGGGTGGCTGATCCCCACAGGTGAATACGGAACAGGAGGGCCCGCAGCCTTGGAGGAGGAAACCGTTGGAGTTGGACAACCTTGCTTTTACTCCCAGCCCGACGACGAGGTTCTGAGTTCTGAGTTCTGGGTTCTGGGTTCTGGGAAAACCGATTCAACACCAAACACTCAGAACTCAGCACCCAGAACTCAGAACTACACATCAGGGATCGTGCTGCCGATTCACAGGGAGCAGTTGGACAACGGCATAGTTGTGTTGACCAGCCATAATCCAACCAGCCCACAGGTGATAGTCCGGGCAAGTTTCCTGGCAGGAAGCGTTTTCGACACAGAAGAGATGGCAGGGCTAGCCCGTTTCACCGCTCCAATGATGATGAGGGGCACCGAGGTCCGCTCCTTCCGCCAACTGAGCGAAGAGACAGATGGGCTGGGTATGGGATTGAGCGTCGATGCCGGCAGGTTATCGGCGCAGGCCGGCATTCGTTGCCTGAAAGAGGATTTGCCCAGAGGGCTGGAGCTACTTGCAGAGGTGCTGCGCAGGCCGATATTCCCCGAGGATGAGATAGAGAAGCTTCGTGTCCAGTTCATCACCAGCTTGCGCCAGCAGGATACCAACCCGCGATCAGTGGCCGAGCGGCACTTCCTGGAAGAGATCTATCCCGAGGGACACCCATACCGGTTATGGCCTCTCGGAACTCAAGAAACGGTTGGGAGAATTGGGCGCCGGGATCTAGTGGACTTCTACAGCCGTTATTATCGACCCGACCTGCTCAACGTGTCGTTGGTGGGTGACATCGCGCCAGCCGAAGCTGTGGAACAGATAAGCCGGGTTCTAGGGGATTGGAAAGCTGAGGGTACGCCTCCTGAGATCAACATACCGCAGACAGAGCTACCAAGGGGAAAACGGGTAGAGTCCACGGTTCCCGGTAAATTCCAATCCGAGATTGTAATGGGGCTTCCGGCGCTCTCCCGCAGGGACCCCGATTACTATGCTATGCGACTCGGGAATCTCATACTGGGCGAATTGGGACTATCCGGTAGATTAGGTGCGAATATCCGAGACCAGCAGGGATTAGCTTACCACGTGTCCAGCGACCTCCAAGCAAGCATAGGCCCTTCGCCCTGGGCTATTCGCGCTGGGGTCAATCCTGCCAACGTCGACCAGGCTATCGAATCAGCCTTCCGAGAGATCGAAAAGTGGCGAAGCGACCTGGTTAGTGACGATGAGATCAAGGACGGGAAAAACTTCCTTACCGGCAGCCTGCCCATCGGCCTGGAAACCGATGACGGGGTCGCAAGGGTTCTCCTCGATATCGAGTTTTACCAATTGGGCCTCGACTACCTGGTGAGGTATCCAGAATTGATCCGGTCGGTGACCCCCGAGGCTATCCGTGAAGCAGTCCAGCGATGGATTCACCCGGAGCATATCGTCACGGTGGTTGCGGGACCTGAGAGGGGATAGCGCTCCACACTGAGATCGCACTACATGGAGCAATCTCGGCAGGATCACCCGTGCTAACTGCCCTTATATCTGTCCAACTCTTCCCGTACTGCCAGGGCGAGTCCCTCCAGCTTGATCGGTTTCCGAAGGAATGCGCCCGCACCAAGTGCTTGGGCATCCCGAATCTGGTCGCTCTTTGCGAAGCCCGAGACGATGATGGCGCGTTGGTTCCTCCGTATTTTCAAAGCCTGCCGATAGGTCTCCGCCCCATCCATTTCGCCCGGCATAACCATGTCCAGGATCAGTAGATCGACCGGGCTCGCCCGTAGCTTCTCCAGAGCAGCAGCACCACTATCCGCCGATTCCACCTGATACCCCAAACTACCCAGCAACTCTGATATCACCTGTCGCTGGAGTGGGTCATCGTCGACCACCAGCACCGATTCGTTGCCTATCGGTAGTGGCGCCTTCTCCGTTTTTCCCACTAGCTGGCGAGACGCTGGCAGATAGATACGAAAGG
>JBMNNU010000394.1:0-2809 GCA_050942695.1 Chloroflexota bacterium | reverse complement strand
CGACGTAGGTATTGAACTCTACCAGTAAGGTACCGTAAGGCTTGTTCAGCTTGATCGTGACGATATCCCCGTCCAGGTCGATGGATTCAAGCACATCCTTCATCCATCCCGATTGTGGATCGTTTTCCATGCGGTATTCGATATTGAACTTAACATCCTCCGGGGTAACTGGGGTACCGTCGTGCCATTTTGCGCCTTGAGCAATCTGGAACTTCCAGACCCTGCCCTGATCTAGAGACTCCCACTTCTGCGCCAGCCTGGGCTTGTAATCCAACTTTCCATCCATACAGGCGAGAGAGTCGTGAGTAGTAAGGCCAGCCGTCACCCCATACCAGTAGTCACTCACCAGGTTTGCCGTCTTTATCGGCCTCGTGGTCCCAATCTTGAGTACAGAAGGTGCATCGCCCTTTGTAGATGCGCTGCTATTGGCGCCTGCAACTGGGGTAGAAATCGCTCTCTCCTGAGGTGTTGTAGACCCTTGCACCTGCGACTCGGCCGAACTCCCACCACACCCGGATAGTGTCACAACAGTTGCGAGCAGTATCCCGGCTAAAAAAAACAGAGGTTGATCCAAAGGATTAGCCCTCCATCTGTTAACGCTCACCGTATTCCCCCTCCTTCGATTTTCGGAGCACTGTGCCAAGTCTAGTATTTCTCCCACCATACCACTCCAACGTCGCTCGAACAGGGCGCATACAGCCGGCCGTCAACCATCTCGAGCAGGTCTCTCAGATGTGCTGCAATTAGGCTGCGATTGCCAGGGTCGCTGTAGCTGAGCGCCATCCGCTCCGTACAGTATTCGACGGCCTCATCCACTGTGGCGAAAGAAAGTCTCATCTGTGGTCGCATTTGTCCCGCCACAACAGCAGGGATACCCATCTCCTCTAACACCTGCAGCAGGTCCGCGAATACCGGCATAGGTCGGCGTTCCTCCCCATAGAGTCTCTGCCAGAGTTCGCGGAATAGAGGGTCGTACTGGTCGGTATGGTGCGCTAGAAAGCAAAGGCCAATTGCATGGGCATTCAGCTTCAGCAAGAATGGTTCGACATCATCCACGTCATACAGAACGTGGGAGCACAGCACCGCGTCGGCATGCCCTACATCCGCATTCTCCCAGCGCTGTCGGACAATCGTGACATTCTCAATACCCTGCTCGATAATGTTGCGAAGTAAAAAGTCAGCCATCTGCTCCGATGGCTCCACGGCTACCACCCGAGCTGCCAGCTTCGATAACGGTAATGTGTACTTACCCGGACCCGAACCCACATCCAAGACGCTCATCCATGGCTTGATCTTTTGTCTGAGGAGGTTCCACAGGATACCGTTGAGCGCCATTCCAGCGATATTAGACTGCAGCTTGTTCGCATAGCCTCTGAATCCAGCCCTTGTTGCATCTACCCCGCTGGCGATCTCTCGAGCTCGCAACTGATCGCGTCTTAGGTTGACAAGCCCGCGCCACCTATTAACCGACCGCTTTTCCGCCATCGTTCGCCGGTTGCCCTTCCACTTCGTAAAGTCATCCCTGGGAAATATGGTGCTACAGTAGCCCCATTAATGCAACTAAGTTGCATCTGGATTTTACAGTTTCGCATCTCCAGATATCGACGGGATGATGCGAGGGTCAAATTGCAACTTGGTTGCAACCGCACTCATTATACATAGATCACATACCTACGGGAACACCAATATCTGCGCGATCCTGGTAAATCACGAACTTTCTTCACTACTACCTGGCACAAAAGCTGCCGGGCTCCGAACCCAGGGCATACGGCTCTATAAAAATGTTCCCAGGAGACTTCGGTGAAGGCAGTCGTTTTTCACGATGTAGGCGACATTCGGTTGGAAGATGTTCCGGATCCCAAGATTCAGGATCCTCAGGACGCTATCGTCCGAATAACCACCGCCTCGATATGTGGCACGGATCTCCACCCAATTCGAGGAACCATGCCCGGCATGGTCCCGGGCACGATCCTTGGCCACGAGGGGGTCGGCATAGTAGAGGAGGTTGGACCCCAGGTCCACAATCTGCGCAAGGGCGATCGGGTAGTGATAGCCTCCAGCATCGCCTGCGGCTATTGCTCTTACTGCCGCGAGGGCTACTACTCGCAGTGCGACAACGCAAACCCTAACGGGCACCTCGCCGGCACCGCATTTTTTGGCGGACCTAAGGAAAGCGGGCCCTTTAACGGGCTTCAAGCGGAGTACGCTCGCATCCCTTACGCTCCCGTCGGCTGCGTCAAACTACCGGACGACGTCATCGATGAACAGGCGATTCTGTTGAGCGATATCTTTCCAACCGGCTACTATGGAGCAGATATGGCCGATATCGAAGCAGGGCGGAGTGTAGCAGTCTTCGGTTGTGGTCCGGTAGGGCAATTCGCGATCAAGAGTGCGCTCTTGCTGGGCGCTGGGCGGGTTTTCGCCGTAGATTCGATCAAATCCCGCCTAGATATGGCGGCTATGCAGGGCGCTGAAGTAATCGATTTCAACCAGGAGGACCCCGTCGATGCCATCAGGAGCCTGACGGGTGGCATTGGGGTTGACCGCGTTATCGATGCCGTGGGCGTTGATGCCTACATGCCGACCTCCGGCCCCGCGCTCCAGAAAATCCAGCAGATGCGCCAGATGTTCCAACAGGAACGGCAGCAGGTGATGACCAAGCAACTCCCTCCGGGATCTGACTGGCACCCAGGCGATGCGCCGAGCCAAGCCCTGATCTGGGCAATCGAGGCGTTGGCCAAGGCGGGTACGCTCTCCATCATCGGCGTATACCCGCAGACGGTACAATTGTTTCCAATCGGGGATGCGA
>JBMNNU010000393.1:0-2829 GCA_050942695.1 Chloroflexota bacterium | reverse complement strand
CGCGGCGCCTCTACCTGCTCCTCGAAGCGCAATCCCGCGGTTTTCAGCTTATCTATCACATCGATATTTTGCTTGTTGGCGAAGTATTCCTTAATGCTCTGTGCGATCTTCGGGCCGATACCCTCGATGGCCGAGATCTCATCTAGGGATGCACCCATCAGCCGGTCAATGCTCCCGAAGTTGGAGGCCAGAAGCTTGGCCACCTCCTCTCCAACGTGCCGTATCCCTAGAGCAAAGATCAGCTTGAACAGAGGCCGGCTCTTGCTCTCCTCGATCGCTTTCAGGACGTTCTCGGCGCTCTTTTCCCCCATACGCTCCAGTTTGGTGAGACTCTCTTTGTTGAGCTTCGACGTGTCGTAGAGGTCTGCAACGTTGCTTACCAGACCCGCCTCCATAAGAGCAGCGGCAAGCTTCTCGCCGATCGACTCGATGTCCATTGCCGAGCGGGAGACGAAGTGATTTAGCAGCTCCAACTGTTGAGCCGGGCAGGAGAGGGTGTTAGTGCAGCGGTGCATTGCCTCCCCTTCCGGTTTCACCACCGGCTCGCCGCAGGAGGGACATACTGTAGGCTCCGGCACCTCCTCCAGACCGGCCGGCCGCTTGCTGAGGACGGGGCCAACCACCTGGGGGATCACGTCGCCCGCTCGCTGTATCAGCACTACGTCGCCCTCGCGGATATCCTTGCGACGGATGTCCTCCCAGTTGTGGAGGGAAGCCTTGCTGATTGTAACTCCTCCTATCTTCACCGGCTCTAGCTCGGCAAAGGGGTTTAGCGATCCGGTGCGCCCCACGTTCCACCTGATGGCTTTCAGCCTGGTTGTGGCTTGGGTGGGAGGGAATTTGTAGGCAACCGCCCAGCGGGGCTCGCGACCCACGTAGCCCAGCTCTTGCTGGAGCCCAAGGTCGTTTACCTTGACCACCATACCGTCGATCTCGTAATCTAGGCTCTCCTTCCTGGCCTCCCAACCGACGCAATGCTCGATCACCTCTTCGATCGTCGAGAAGCGTTGGCGTAGGGGGTTCACCTTGAAGCCCAGGGACGCCATGTACTCTAAAGCCTTCCAGTGGGTAGGGGGCTGATCGCCGTCTATCAATTGGCCTAGTGAGTAGATGAATACGTCCAAAGGCCGGCTGGCGGTGACGCGCGGGTCCAACTGGCGCACCGATCCGGCGGCGGCGTTGCGGGGGTTGGCGAAGAGGGGCTGGCCTAGGGCCATCCTCTCATCGTTCACACGCTGGAATCCCTTTTTCGGTAGGTATACCTCGCCCCTCACCTCGATCTTTGCGGGGGCTTTACCGTTCAATACCAGCGGCACGCTCCGGACCGTCCGGAGGTTCTGGGTGATGTCCTCACCCTGGACCCCATCTCCCCTCGTTGCTCCGATGGTGAGGCGACCGTCCAGGTAGGTCAGAGATACAGCTAGTCCATCGATCTTGGGCTCCACAACGAGTTCAATCTCTTTCTGGTCGACCAGACTGGAGATGCGCTGGTACCACTTGAGCAGCCCGTCCTGTGAGAAAACGTTGGCCAGGCTGAGCATGGGGATTTCGTGGCGGACGATGCCGAAGGACTCCAGAGGTCCGGCGCCTACTCGCTGTGTAGGAGATTCCGGGGAGGATAGCTCCGGATAGGCAGCTTCAAGGGAGCGGAGCTCCTCCATCAATTGGTCGTATTCGCCGTCGGAGATCTCCGGGTCGTCTAGGACGTAGTAGCGATAGTTATGGTGATTGATACGTTGCCGCAGCTCCTCGACCCGCTCCTGGGCCGATGCGATGTCATTATACTCCTTCATATAGCCCACCCTCCCACAATAAAAGGATACCATAAGGGGCTGTAACTACCTACTCCCAGGAGGGTGCCGTTACGTTAGGAACTCGACGATCAGGCGGTTGACCAGCGCGGGCGACTGCCGGTTGGGCCAGTGTCCGTGGCCGCTCAGCATCTCCAGCCTCGCACCCGGGACACGGCTCGCAGCCTCGCGAGTGAAGTGCGGCCGGACGGCAACGTCCCTGTCACCCTGTATGAACAGCGTCGGGCTCTGGATCCGCCCCAGCTCAGGCATGTGGTACACGTTCATTTTGCACGGACCGATCGATGCATTCTGCCAATCCGAGGCACGGACGCCGTTGCGGCGCGCTTCCTCGGCGATTTCGTCCACGATGTCGTCGAAATCCTCCGGAAGGGAGCCTGGGAAGAGGGTGCTCTTAGCGGTTGCAACGATCATCGAACGGCGGCTCATCAGGATCTCCGAGACCTTTGCTGTGAGCCATGGCAGCTTCGCCGTGAGCCACATGAGCTGATGAATAATCGGAGGGAAGGTGATGATGCCCCCCGGAGCGATCGCGACCAGACGATCGACCCGATGAGGGGCATTCAAAGCAATACCTAGAGCTATCGCGCCCCCTTGCGAAAGGCCTACGAGGTGGCTTCTATCGATCCCATAGTGATCCATAACTGCAACAACGCAACGCTCCAGCGCCTGGTTATCGGCGTAACCGTTCCAGGGGCGGCTTAAGCCCTGCTTGGGCCAATCCAGCGCGTATACTCGGTGATGGTTCTCGGCGAGCACCGGGATCAGGTGCCGCCAGCTCAACAGGGCGTTATCCAGACCAGCCCCGCTCAAGAGAAGCACCGGCGAGCCCTCCTCTCCTGCTATCAGAACCCGCAGCCTCCCCTCTGGCTGCGAAATGTAGTCAGATGTTACTCCCGCCGGAAGCCCTGAGCTCGCCACTTACCCTCCCCCACCAGTCACGCGCGTTATCCCACGAGTGTGCAAACTTGAGCATAACCCTGCGTTTATCGCACCTGCTCAAAGACCCTGGATGGGT
>JBMNNU010000040.1:0-16324 GCA_050942695.1 Chloroflexota bacterium | reverse complement strand
GGTCGCCTCAGTATCACTTACCTGGCACTGGCACTCCTCGACTACGCCAAGAACATCCCCAAAGTATGCTTACCTTCTACTTCATTCAGAAGTGGGTATGCGTGAGTAGGCACCCTGCCCTTGACAAGAACTGAGAGCAAGGATAGTATTGTGTAGCATTTATGCTACTTATTTCAGTGAGAGCTTAAGCTAGCGAAAGGAAAGGAATTAGATGAGCGGTAGCGCATTGGACTACAGCTTTGGGCCTGGATTCGATTCATTGAAAGATGAGTTGCTGCAGACCCCTAGTGAGAAGGATGAGTATGAACGTAGTGTTCGTACCATGACGATGATTCGAAAGCTACTCATGGCTATCGATGAGGAGCGCGAGCGTAGAAATATGACTAAAAATGAGCTAGCAGAGCTGGCCGGTGTGCATCCGCAGGTGATCCGCCGACTGTTTACTAGCGAGCGTGCCAATCCTACCCTCAAGACTGTGTTTTCGGTCCTGGCCGCGCTTAAGATCGACCTGGAGTTCAAGACGCCCGAAGCCACCGCCGAAAGCGCCAAAGATAAGGGGAAAGCATACACCGCGCCCGAACAGCGCCGCAGCTCGGGTAGACGCAAGGCAAATAAACGAGAAGCCGCCTAATGCCGCCTAAACATAAGCCTTCTGGATGGTGGGATATCCGTTTCTTCAAACGTTTTCCGGATGATGACCCTAATGAAGTTTGCCCTGGGCTGGATTTTTTGAGGAACGATGGAAAACCCGCCGCTACCAAGCTCATAGCGATACTCCAGAGCGTGGCGTCGGCTCCTCCGCCAACCTGGTCCGGCGGGGGAACCTGGGAGGCGATGAAAGGCGACATGGCGGGATACTATGAGGTGAGGACTCGTATCGGCGGCTATCTCTACAGGCTGTTCTGCTTTTTAGAACGGGATGTCGAGGGGCTGTCCTGTCCATCCATAGTCGTAGTTACCGGCCTTCGAAAGAAGAACTTGACGGCTTTTCGCCCAGCGGACTATGCGAAGGTGCGAGCTCTAGGTGAAGAATACCGTCGTCGAATCCCGCGAAGTGTCGTCTAGTTCGTGGCTTTGGCCGTCGCGGTCTCGAAGACTGCGACGGCTTGGGCACTTCGATCTCTACTTGAGGACTTCTGGGTTTACGATCTGGAGGGGCTGCTTGCCCTGCAGGACCCGCATTACGTTCTCCGCAGCCATCTCGCTCATCCCACGGATCGAGTCATCGCTGATCCCGGCTACGTGGGATGCCAGGTAGGCGTTGTCCAACTGCCTCAGGGGGTGGTCGACTGGGAGCGGCTCCTGTTCGAAGACGTCCAGAGCTGCCCCTGCGATGCGTTTCTCCTTCAACGCCTGGTAGAGCGCCTCGGTGTCCACTATGCCCCCTCTTGCAGTGTTGATCAGGTATGCCGTGGGCTTCATCATAGCCAGCCGCGTAGCGTTGATCAGGTGGCGCGTCTCCTCGTTCAGGAAGCAGTGCAGGGTCACGTAGTCGCTCTCGCGGATGAGCTGATCGACCGGAACGAAGTTTATTTGATACTCCCTGGCGAAGGCTTCGTCCTGGTACACGTCGTAGGCTAGTATTCGCATTCCGAAGCCTTTTGCTCGCTTGGCCACCTCCTTACCGATAGAGCCCAGCCCAACGATCCCCAGAGTCTTCCCGTTTAGGTCGTGGCCGATAAACCGCTGCCAGCCGCCAGACCTGAGAACCGATATGTTCTCCATGATCTTCCGCGAGCACTGGAGAATCAAGCCCATCGTGAAGTCGGCGACGGCGTGCTGGTTGGTGCCAGGTGTGATGCACACGGCGATGCCGTTGGCGGTGGCTGCTTTCACATCGATGGCGTCGTACCCTACCCCGATGCGGCCGATCACCTTGAGACGCTTTGCGTTCGCCAGCACCTCGGCGTCAAACGGGTCGGTACCCGCAATGACCCCGTCGATCCCGTCGAGTACCCGGATCATCTCCTCCGTCGTCCTGCGGCCGTGGTAGTTGAACACCGGCTCGAATCCGGCCTCTCTGAGTCGCTGGGCGATCTCTCCATCCTGAGGTACAACGGCGGAAGTGATGAGTACGCGCCCTTTAGCCATAGATAGATCTCCTCCCGGTTACACGGCAATAATGTGCCTTTCTGCCGAATATTAATCCGTAAAGCTAATAGCTGAGACGGCTTATTCTACGCTTATCCTCAGCTTCACGCCAAGGTAGTGAGGGTTCGGGCCGGCCAACATCGCCGGCCCGAAAGACAAAGTGGCGATGGCTACCTCGGCACACCCACGGCGTTGGTCACGCCGATGGAGCCCAGCTTATTGAGGAACATGGTGCGCTCCACAACGCTGGGTAGGCTGGTGGTCACCTTGGCTGAGAACGCGTTGTTGGGAAGGAAGCTCCCAACGTCGACGGACAGCTTCGAGGTGGGGTTCACGAGGAAATCCCTGGTCACCACCTGGCCGTTCTCCAACTGGAAGTCGATTCGAGCGTTCATAGCCGCGCTATTGGGGTTGAGGATAGCGATGTTCGTCGAGAAAGGAGGCTGAGTGGAGCCCTCCGCCAGGTTCCATTCGGTTGCAAGGGAAGTTGCTCCTTGGCTGGCTGTGGCTCCTCTGGGCTCAGGCCCGAAGAACTGAGACCGCTCGGCTACGATGGGCTCTGACGAGTCCACCCGAAAACCGAAGGAAGTGTTGGGGAAGATGTCATTCAGAAAGATAGTCCTTCGGCTATTTGGCGGCATCGCTATCTGTAAGCTGGTCTGCTGGCCCGCCGTGTTGAACAGCACGATGGTTACAGTCGTAGATGTCTGCTGCGGGTTGGACAGCAGTAGGAATGTATCCCAAGGCAAGGGCTGCTGGATAGAGTTGCCCTCTGCGAAGAACCAGCTACGGCTTGCGGCTGTGGCCCCGGCCGTGGAAGTTGCCGCATTGCCCGGGAACCTGAAGGTTGACCTTTCGGCTATCACCGGCTGGTCGCTGTCTACCCGGATTCCGAACTCCTCGTTGGGCAGCACCTGATTGACGAAGATGCTGGTCCTGGAGGTTGGAGGCAACGCGCCCAGCGACTGCACTACCGGCGCTCTATCTCTGAGAAGGTAGGTGACCGTTGTGTTGGCCGGGACAGCGTTGGGGTTCTGGATCAGCACCCAGGTGTCGAAAGGCTGTACAGTGGCACCTTCGGCGAAAAGCCAACTGTTTTCCGGACTTGGGATACCGGTGATCACGCTCCCGTCGAATCCCACGAAGAGAGATCGTTCCACGAAGACCTGCTGGTCTGCTTCAACTCTCGTCGAGAATGCGACGTTGGGCAAGATCTGGTTGACGAAAAGGCTAAATCGGGTGTTGGGTCCGACGGTAAAGTCGCGGACCTGAGAGCCCCCCCCTTCTAACTGGAATGTAAAGCGCACGTTAGCCCCGTTTGCCGTGGGGTTCTGCACCAGGAACCAGGTATCGAATGGTTGCTGAGTAGACCCCTCGGCGAAGAAGTAGGTAGCCACCGGCGTGAAAGGTGGAGGTCCGGGGGGCTGGGCAAAGGTGAAAGCCCACACACCATCGTCTGTACCCGCGTAAATCGTCTGCGGGCTGGCGCGGTCGTAAGCCACGCCCCTGACGCTCTGGTTACCTAGGGTAGTATCCAATTGGCTGAAGGTGGCACCTGCGTCCGTGCTTCGAATGACCCCCGATTCGGTAGCCGCTGCGACCTCGTTTCCATCTAGAGGATCCGGTTCGACATCTAGGACGGTGATATCTCCCAGGTTCCCGGTTACCCTCTGCCAGGTGAGGCCTGTATCGCTGCTGCGGAATACCCCCACCAGGTTGCCGAAGAACGCCAGCACGCCCGCACGGAGATCCTGGACGAAGCTGATATCCAGGATGGCAGCCTGGTCTACCAGCACCCTATCCCAACTGGCCCCGGCGTTGGTGGAGCGAAAGACCTGCCCCTGGCCTCCCTCGGTGTTGCCGGCCAGCAGGACGATGTTCGCATCCGCAGGGTTCACCGTCACCCCCCGGGCTTCGATGTTCACCAACTCGGTCCCGGGAACGAATGCGGGCGCCCAGGTAGCCCCACCGTCGGTGGATTTGAAGACGGGTGGCCCTCCGGCGGCATAGATCACACTGGGGTTTTGAGGGGTTAAAGCCAAAGACCAGATCGTGCCGGCC
The DNA here is from genome assembly GCA_050942695.1 of Chloroflexota bacterium. Lineage (GTDB taxonomy): Bacteria > Chloroflexota > UBA6077 > UBA6077 > UBA6077 > JBMNNU01. The sequence goes on along the minus strand of JBMNNU010000040.1, from coordinate 12,172 downwards.
TCCTGGACCAGATTCCAGGTGGAGCCTCCATCGGTGCTACGGTAGACCCCTCCCCCAGGCTCACCCACCAACGACCCGCGGCCCACGGCCGCTAAAATGTTGTTGGTGTTGGTCGGGTCGATCAACAGGTCGTTGATAAAGAGGTTTCCCAACCCTGAGTTGACCTGAGCCCAGTTCTGGCCGCCGTCCGCAGAGCGGAAGATGCCCTGGCCGTTGGTTCCCGCCAGCAGAATGCTGGAGTTGTTGGGGTTAGCTATTACGACGTTGATCTGCAGGTTGTCCAGGTCGAGTTGAGACCAACTTCCCTGAGCCCCTTCCGCGATCGTGGGCCGCGAGAGCCCGAACAGTAAAGGCGCCAGCAATACTAGGGAAGCGATGATCAGCAATTTGCGAGTTCGAGATCGTACCAATGTTTTCCTCCATTGTCAGCTCTTCGGATGGACCTGGCAGCTTACGTGGAACAACAAGATAGCGCTGCAAGCTGTGTACCAGGAATTGTTCGTTTGACAAGAAGGATTTGCTATCGAGCTAAAGCGATGTATACTAGCGTACACGCGAGTAGATAAAGGCTTTTCATCTGTTATTTGTTTTCAACAACACCTTCTATGATAATGCTAGGCTTACTTATATGATGTCCAGGGTGGGAGGATTGTATGAGAGTAGCGGTCTTAACAGGTGGCGGCGACGCTGCCGGACTCAATGCGGCGATCCGCGCCGTAGTTAGACGAGCCATCAGTCTTGATTTCGATATCCTTGGGGTGCGAAACGGCTGGGATGGGCTGTTAGGCGGCGGTAATCTCCGAAGGTTAGATACTCGTTCAGTTTCAGGTATCCTGCATCTGGGCGGGACGGTGCTGGGGACATCTCGAGCAAACCCTCTCAAAAGCCCAGAGGATTTCGAGCAGGTTTTGGCCAATATCAAGGCTTTTGGTATCGAAGGCCTGGTGGTGATAGGGGGGCCCGATACCCTGGGTGTGGCCGCAGAGCTACAGGAAAAATGGGGTAAGGTAGTTGGCGTGCCGAAGACGATCGACAACACCCTGAACGGCTCGGATGCCAGCATCGGCTACAGCACTGCCGTAGCAGTGGTTGCCGAAGCCCTAGACCGGTTGCACACCACCGCCAGCTCTCACCACAGGGTCCTATTGGCAGAGGTGATGGGCAGGGATGCAGGTTGGGTTGCAACGGCCGGCGGGCTCGCCGGGGGCGCGGATATGATCATTATCCCGGAGGAGCCAACCGACCTGGAGACCATCTGCAACCACGTCCTGGCGCGTCGAGCTCGGGGCAGGGAGTTCAGCATCATCGTCGTCTCCGAAGCGGCCGTAATAACCGACCTCTCCGACGAAGGGATCGATCTCGGTAAACCCGACCCCTACGGCCGGGTCAAGCTGGATCGGCGCAACATCGGCGAGCGACTGGCAGCCGAGATCGAGAAGCGGACCGGCCTGGAGACTCGGTTTATCGTCCTGGGTTATCTGCAGCGAGGTGGGGCGCCCACCGCAGAGGACCGGATCCTCGCAACCCGTCTGGGAGTGGCGGCGGTGGACTACCTAGCTGAGGGCAAATTCGGCAACGTCCCCTGCCTGTGCGGTGGAAAGCTGCAACCGATCCCCTTGCGCGATGTGGTATCGAAGAGCCGCCCCGCGGATATGGAGCTATATCAGCTAGCTAAGCTATTCTTCTAAAAGCGAGAAAGCGAGTAGTGAGACTAGCTCACTACTCGCTACTTACCCTCTACTCGCCTTTACTTCGAGGGGATCCCTCTCTGGATCTTGTCTTTTTCCGCTGCTAGGTCGGCCTCCACCATCATCTCCACCAACTGCTGGAAGGAAACGGTTGGCTTCCAGCCGAGTTTGGTGCGAGCTTTTGTTGGGTCGGAGAGTAGCCGCTCTACCTCAGCGGGTCGCAGGAATCGGGGGTCGGTGCGGACGTAATCCCGCCAGTTCAGCCCCACGTAGGCGAAGGCCAGCTCGGCGAACTCGGCTACGCTGTGATACTCCCCAGTGCCCACCACGTAATCCTCGGGCTCGGGCTGCTGGAGCATCAGATGCATTGCCTTGACATAATCCCCGGCAAAGCCCCAGTCCCGCTTGGCATCCAGGTTGCCCAGTATCAACTCCCGCTGTTTTCCCAGCTTGATGCGCGCAACGGCGTGTGAGATCTTGCGGGTCACGAACTCCAGCCCCCGGCGAGGGGATTCGTGGTTGAATAGGATGCCGCTGCAGGCGTAAAGGTCGTAGCTTTCCCTGTAATTGACGGTGATATGGTGCCCGTAAACCTTGGCTACAGCGTAGGGGCTGCGCGGATAAAACGGTGTAGTCTCGCTCTGGGGTATCTCCCTCACCCGACCGAACATCTCGCTGGAGCTGGCCTGGTAGAAGCGGATAGGGTTGGTTCGCTTGCCGTTGCTGCGGCCTCGACCACCCACGATTCTTACCGCCTCGAGCATGTTAAGCACGCCCAGCCCGGTGACCTCGCCGACCAGCCGCGCTTGATCCCAGGAGAGAGCGACGTAGGATATAGCCGCCAGGTTATAAACCTCGTCGGGTTTGGTGTACTCCAGAGCCCGCAATAGGGAGCCCTGGTCGAGGAGATCCCCGAGCACCAGCTCAACGTCGGGAACGATCGACTCCACCCATTCTCGTTTAGGGTTGTTCTGGCCCCGGATCAGGCCGTAGACGTTGTAGCCCTGTTGGAGCAGGTGTTCGGCCAGATAGGTGCCGTCCTGCCCGGTAATGCCAGTGATCAAAGCAGTCTTCATCAAATCCTCCTAGGCGGTCCGGGGTCTCAGTAGTGTCGAAACACAGAGGATTTCCGGAACGGCTCTTTATTACACGAACTAGTGAGCCATGTCAATGTGCTTCTAGCCGCTCCTTGCCGTAACGTCCCGAGAAAATGCGGGGGACGATCCTGGGACCGCCACCGATAGTGTGGGCAGGAGAGGGCAGTTGTGCCCATTATAACGATCGAGCGGCCTGCCGGTTACCCATCATCGAGGCTTTCTGAATCGAATGATGCGTTTAACCCCCGCCTCGCGGGTGAGCATCGCGCCTGGTGCAGCCTGGCAGCTCTTCTCACAAAAAGGGTAACGGGAATCGATCGCCGGCCAGGAGATGCTTGACATCGCTGTTTGCAGGCATATAATGTGCGCAGACTAGTTTGTAATACAAACTAGTCTGCAGATTGTAAGGAGTGGGTACGATGAGACCGGATGTCGAAAGGGCTGAGCGCCGAGCTCGGCAGTACTGGTACGATGACGGCCTGACGGAGATAGGCGCGGGCTGCATCTTTCTCGCTATAGGGGCTCTCTTCCTGGCGGAGTCGTTTTTCCCTAAGGGGAGCCTCCCGGCCAGCTTCTCCGCAATAGGGATCGTGTTGCTGGTGGCAGGGGGTATCTGGATCGTCAGTTGGGGGGTGAAGGCCGCAAAGGCCAGGATCACCTACCCGCGGACAGGCTACGTCCGCTACCAACGGCGCCAACGCAGCCGCAGGCAAAGGTTGATAGCTGCAGCCTCGGGAATTGCCGTAGCAGTAACGGTGAATCTGCTACTGTTCGCCACCGCCCCCGCCTCCCTGGACTGGATCCCGGCGATGCAGGGGGTTTTCGTCGGCGGCTTCAGCCTGCTTATCGCCTACTCTGCGGGCTTGTCCCGATTCTACCTTTTAGCGCTCTTCTCTTTTCTTCTAGGGGCGGGAGTCGCCCTAGCAGGATTGGGCAGCAGCCTGGGGAACGGTGTCTACTTCACTGGCATGGGTTTAGCTTTCCTGTTTTCAGGGGTAATCACCCTGGTAAACTACCTGCGCAGCGCCCCATCCCCGGAGGGAGAATAGCCATGGGTGAAAGCTTTCGGGAGTTGGCGAGCCTGGACAGGGTCGTGCACGAACCTGCGCGGCTGATGATCGTAGCCATGCTCTATCCACTGGATAGCGCCGACTTCCTCTTCCTCCTGCGGGAGACGGGGCTGACCAAAGGGAACCTCTCGGCCCACCTCTCTAAGCTCGAGGAAGCCGGATACCTGGACATACAGAAAGGCTTTCGGGGGAAGATCCCCCAGACCACCTACAGCCTGACCGCTGAGGGGCGCAAAGCATATCGTAGCTATCGGAAAAAGCTGAAGCGCGCTATGGAAAACCTGCCGGAGTAGATATTTTAGTCCTGAGTCCTAGGTCCTGGGTCCTGAGTGTATTATCCAGGACTCAGGACTCCTCGTAGTTGGAACTGGAGGTTTTTGTGGCAGATTTGGCGATACGCACCGAGGGATTGACTCAGCGTTTCGGCCCAGTGCTGGCGCTGGACCAGCTTTCCCTGGAGGTGCCAAAGGGGGTGGTGTTCGGCTTTCTCGGACCCAACGGCTCCGGAAAAACCACCACCATACGGCTGCTGTTAGGGCTGCTGGAGCCCTCCGGCGGGCGAGCCGAGGTGCTGGGGTTCGACACCCGGACCCAGTCGGAGGAGATTCGTAGCCGAACGGGCGCCCTGCTGGAGCATCACGGCCTCTACGAGCGGCTGAGCGCGGAGGACAATCTGGACCTGTACGGGCGCATCTGGCACCTGCCGGTCGACCGGCGGCGCGACAGGATCCAGGAACTGCTTCGCCACATGGGGCTTTGGGATCGGCGACGCGAGGTCGTCGGTAACTGGAGCCGGGGCATGAAGCAGAAGCTTGCCGTTGCTCGCGCTATGCTGGCCCGCCCGCCCCTGATATTTCTGGATGAGCCGACCGCCGGGCTAGACCCCGTTGCCGCGGCGGCGCTCAGGGAGGAGTTGGCAGCTCTGGTAGCCCGGGAGGGGGTAACGGTGTTCCTGACCACCCACAACCTGGTGGAGGCAGAGAAGCTGTGCTCTCAGGTCGGCGTCTTACGCCAGGGGCAGTTGCTGGCCGTGGGGCATCCCGACGAACTGAGAAGGGGTAGTGGTGGTCCCCAGTTGGAGGTGTTGGGTCGCCGCCTGGATGGATTGGTGCCGACCTTGCTTAAGGCTCGTCCCGAGGTGGCTTCGGTAGAAGGGGAGGATACTCGCCTGCTCATCAAGCTGATCGGCCCGTTGGAAGCAGCCCCTCTCGTCAAGCTGATCGTAGAGGCGGGAGGCGAGATCGAAGAGGTGCGCCGAGGCAAACCCAGCCTGGAGGAGGCCTTCCTGGCTCTGGTTGAGGAGGAAAGGTGATATCGGACATCGGTACCATAATGTGGAAAGAGGGCAAGGAGATCCTGGCGATTTACGGCAGTCGGCGCGGGGGTGCGCTGGGGATGCTTATTTTTATAGGGTTGCTTGGGATATACTGGCCGCTCCAGGCCGGACGGGATTGGGTTACCTCGCCGGTATCCCTCGCCTACTGGGTGTGGGTTCCCCCCTTCCTGGTGTCCACGGTTGTGGCCGACTCCTTCGCCGGGGAGCGGGAGCGGCACACCCTGGAGACGCTGCTGGCTACCCGCCTTCCAGATAGGGCGATCCTGCTGGGCAAGATAGCCGCTGCTGTGGCCTATGGTTGGGGGTTCACCCTTATGGTTATGCTTCTCGGTTTGGTGGCGGTGAACGTGGTCCATGGACGCGGCCAGTTGTTGCTTTACCCGCTAGGTGTGGTGCTGAGCGGTACGGTGCTCAGCGTGCTGGCGGCGCTCATGGCGGCGACTATCGGGGTGCTGGTATCGCTGCAAGCTTCCACCGTGAGACAGGCCCAGCAGAGTCTGAGCATCGGGCTGTTGGTGCTGGTTTTCGTCCCCATCGTGGGCATTCAGTTGATACCCTCCGATATCAGGGAAAGGTTTCTTGAAATGGCGGTAAACGCCGGGGTGGAGCAGTTAGTGGCGTTGGCGGCCGCCTTCTTACTATCCTTCGATGTCGGCCTGCTACTGGCGACTATCGCCAGATTTCAACGATCGAAGTTGATCATTTGAGAGGTAGAAACGTGTCTGATAATAGAGAAACGCCCTCCAACAGGGGAAGCGCTCCTAATCCCCTTTGGAATCGCGAGGAGAGGCGATTGCGGGCCGGCTGGCGAATCTTGCTGCAAACCATCATCTTCGTTCTGCTGCTGATGTTCATGCAGATGGCGTTGATCCTGTTAATGGTCGCGATTCAACCGGGGCTAGCCGTAGATCCACTGTTGGCGATCGAGTCGCCATGGGTGATGTTGATAGGGTCTCTTACTCCGCTGCTGGCCGCCACATTGAGCTTATTGGCGGCGGCCAGATTCCTGGATCGCCGCCCCTTCAGCGACTACGGCTTTCATATCAGTTCCCAATGGTGGGGAGACCTCGGATTCGGACTCGCACTTGGGGCGCTGATGATGGCCATAGTCTTCCTGATCGAGTGGGCGATGGGTTGGGTGGCCATCGAAGGCACCTTCCAAACATCAGTGCCTGGGATGGATTTCGCTACGGCGATACTGGTAGCCCTGATAACATTTATCAGTGTGGGTATCTACGAAGAGATGCTCTCCCGGGGATACCTACTGCTCAACCTGGCGGAGGGGTTGAACCTCCGCTGGGGACCCCGGACGGCGCTGCTGCTGGCGTGGACCCTTTCCTCTGTTGGCTTCGGGCTGTTGCACGCCGCCAACCCCAACGCCACGCTACTCAGCACCTTCAACCTGATGTTGATAGGTCTATTCCTGGGCTGGGGCTTCATCCTAACAGGGGAACTGGCCATCCCAATCGGCCTCCACATCGCCTGGAACTTCTTCCAGGGGAACGTCTTCGGTTTCCCCGTCAGCGGCGGGTTCTATGGACCTAGCTTCATCGCGATCGAGCAGCGTGGCCCGGATCTGCTCACCGGAGGGGCCTTTGGACCCGAGGCCGGCCTGCTCGGGCTGCTAGTCACCTTTATCGGCGCTCTGCTGGTGTGGCTGTGGGTTCGATACCGCCGAGGGACAGCCCAACTGCAGACTGGGCTCGCCCAGTACGAGCCTCCCGTCCGCTAATCGGGGCGCTGGACGGCGGGCTATCTGCCTTTGTAGTAGGGGCTGGCTACGCCCTGCCGAAAGGCCTCCAAGGTCATAAGATAGGCTGAGCTGCTAAGGTCGCCGTAAGGCCGCTCGTTGCGTGCCTTGACATTCCTGCCTAGGGCACCATACTCTATGTACAATAACCTGTCCATCTTAGCTGCGACTCTCTCGTGCCACGTTGCCTGACGTCGAGTGAAGAGGATGAGGTTCGGGCACTATCCACCTCTGGCCTCGCTCGCTTGAAGTCCGGCGCGAGGCGACCTTGTAGAAATACTTGTGCAGTGAATGCTGGACGTTGAGCCTGGCGAGGTGATCCTGCATGGCCGCGGTATCCGACCCCAACACGCTCGGTAAGATCCATCTGTTACAAGGCCTCTCACCCAGGGAGCTACTTCGGTTGAATGAGCTGCTCCATTCCAGGACTTACCCACCCAATACAACCATTATCGATGCGGAGCAGCCCGGGGAAATAGCCTACATGATCCTTAGCGGGACCGTCCGGATCCATGTGGAACAGCCCGACGGCAACGATGTGGTGCTGGCTATCCTAGGTCCGGGGGAGATCGTGGGGGAGATGAGCCTGGTAGACAGCCTGAACAGGTCGGCCTCGGCGGTAACTCAAGAGGAATCCGCGCTCTTGTGGATCGATCGCGCCACCTTCCACGAATGCCTCCGCTCTATGCCTACGATGGCTTTCAACCTCACCCGCATACTCTCCAGGCGGCTCCGCATCGCCAACGCTCAGATCCAGTCGCTGGCCACCATGGACGTTTACGGCAGGGTCGCTCGCCAGTTGCTGGCTTTCGCCAAGGAATATGGGCAGCCCGTTGCCGATGGTACATTGATACCCTTCCGGCTCACTCAAAACGATGTCGCGGGCATGGTGGGCGCTTCGAGGGTGCGTGTCAACCAGGTGCTGGTCAACTATAAGCGGCGCCGACTACTGTCCGTCGATCGCAACTACCGGATCACAATTCACAACTCAGAGGCTCTCGCCCAGCGCTGCCAGTAGCCTCAGGAGAATCGCTTGGACGAGTCACTCAGAAAGGTCGAAAAGCTGAGAGCCCTGCTAGACGTAGGCCGTGCCTTCGCGCAGGAGCTATCGCCCGAGGCTCTGCTGCAGTTGGTGGTGGACAAGACCTCCGACATACTGGATGCAGACCGCGCCACCCTTCTGCTGCTGGATCGGGAGCGGGGGGAGTTGTGGTCCAGGGTTGCCGAGGACCTGGAGATAGACGAGATACGTTTCCCCATGCATCTTGGGCTGGAGGGATGCGTTGCATCCACAGGGGAAATCCTCAACGTCCCAGACGCCTACGAGGACCCTCGTGCATACCTGGAGATCGACCGCCTTACCGGCTTCCGCACGCGCAGCATCCTCTGTGCGCCCGTTAAAGATGGTGATGGCACCATCATCGGCGTTCTGGAGGCTATCAACAAGAAGGACGGCGATTTTGCGAAGGAAGATGAAGAGTATATCGCCATCCTCGCGGCACAGGTTGCTGCCGCGTTGAAGAACGCGGAGCTGTTCGAAGAGCTGTGCGTGCTGAAGAACTACAACGAGAGCATCCTTCGCAGCATGGGTACCGCGGTGATATCCGTTGATCCCGAAGGGGTGATCCGGACCTTGAACCCGGCTGCCGTGCGGCTATTCGATCTGCAGGAGATGGGTTGGTGTGCCCTTTCGTTGATACAGTTGCTGGAGGATGGGAAAAACCAGTTGCTGGCGGATGCTGTCGGCCGAGCAGTTTTAAGGGGCGAGGAGTACACCGGCTACAACCTGAGGTACACATCGATGAGGGGCAGGCAGTTGGACCTCAACATCAGGGTGATGCCCCTCTTCGACGACGAAGGGGAGTGCCACGGCTCGGTATTGGTGGCCGATGACATCTCCAAAGAGCAGCGGTTAGTGAACAGCTTCTGCCGCTACATGGAGCGGGAAGTGGTGGATCGGGTGCTGAAAGATATCGATGCACCGAGATTGGGCGGGACCCGCCAATCCGTCACTATTCTGTTCTCCGACATTCGAGGCTACTCTTCAATGTCTGAGCGGATGACCGCCGAAGAGGTGGCAGCCATGCTCAACGAGTACTTCTCCCGAATGGTAAAGCAGATCTTCAGGTACGAGGGGATGCTGGACAAGTACATTGGCGATGCCATTATGGCCGTCTTCGGGGCGCCTATTGGCCGGGAGGACGATGCCCTCAGAGCGGTGCAGGCTGCAGTGGCGATGCGCCGAGAGCTGAGCTGCTACAACGATGAGCGGGAGGCGGCGGGACGGCCTCCCATAGAGATCGGCATCGGCCTCAGCAGTGGAGAGGCTCTCTGCGGCAACATCGGCTCGATCGACCGGTTGGACTATACGGTAATAGGCGACGTGGTGAACGTGGCATCACGCCTGGAGGGGCTGACCAAGGATTACCGGTGCAAAATACTGATATCCGACGGGGTGTACGAGGCCGTCCGCACCAGGATCCCCTGTATCGAGCTCGGCTTAGAACAGGTGAAGGGGAGAACGGAGCCCGTGCGGGTCTACGGCATCGACGAAGAGTGGATCCGAGCGTCGACGGCGCAGCTCAGCCCGGGCGCTTTGATCTGATCGAGTCTCCAGCGCCCGTTTGTACTCCATTTATTATTTCTGAGGCTGCAACCCAGCCTAGCTACTAAGTGGAAACCTGGATGCCCTCACCCCGACCCTCTCCCCCTCAAAAGGGGAGAGGGTCGGGGTGAGGGCATTCTCTTTAATCGTTTTGTGGACTTCTCGGCGGCTGCCAGCAACTGAACCAGCCGGTGTTGTTTTCCAAGGCGTTCTGGATATATTTCCAGAACTGCCCGGCAGGGTTATTAGTTTCTATCGCCGCCATGGTATCCTGCTGTCTGAGCAGCGCTTCCCGTTCGGCATCCGCGCCGGTTGTGGCGGCGCCCCGGTAGTACTGCCCTATGTGAACCGCGTTGTGGACTATCAACCCAGCCAGCCACTGCTTTTGCTGGTCCCTGAAGCTGTTCCAATCGGATGGAAAGGCAGCGGCGCTGTTGATCTTCAGGGTGTGGGTCGCGTAGTCAGTGGAACAACTGCTGCTGTCGATCCACTCGATGCGATACACGTTCTGCTTGACGATACTGTAGTTGTAAGGGCTCTTGTCTGCAAGCATCTGGAGCGCGTCGTTGACCTGATTGATAAAGCCCTGATCCCCTGCAACTTCGATGTTGGCCGGTGGGGTCCCAGCAGATGGAACCGGAGTAGCCGTCGGGGTTGGGGGCACGTCAGAGGCCGGCATCGGGGTGGGCATGGCGGCGCCGTCCCTCTCGAATGCGTAGAAGAAGTTGGTGTTCGGCAATTGGTCGGGCCGATCCACCCAGTTGGGCCGGTACGGGTTGTACTGCCTGTAGAACTTGCTGTTTTTGGCCTGCTCTTTCAGGTCATCGGGCAGGTTCTGCCCAGTGATGATCGCCTTGAGGTAATCCGCCAGCAACAATCCCTGCGTATACCCGGTAGTAGCGTCGTAGTGCATGATGCCTCGCTGGAATCGCAGGTAGACGAAGTTGCCGTTGCTGGGATCGCGCGCGGGACGGCTCGTCGGCACACCCCAGATCTCCAGGTTGAGCAACGGTAATAGGGCAGGGTTCCCTCCGCCCTCAGGATAGGCGTCCTGCAAGGTCACAGTGTTCTGGAACGCCTGGTAGAAGTTGACGTTCAGCCCCTCGAAGTGGTCTGGGGCGTGGTTTCTCACGAAATCCACTATCCTGGTCCCGTAGTCGGGGCTGCCTGGAATGGGAGCCTGTTGGGCGATAGACTGATCGTTGGCTGGGTAGCTGCTCCCGTTGATCTTGGTGTACTCCATCAATCCGGGGTCCAGAACGTTCATAGTCTGTACGGTGCCGCTCGGGCTTAACTGCATGATCTCTCGCTGGAAGAACTGCGTCGTAGCGCCCAGGAAGGTAAAGGTGCGGCTCACCGGATACCCAAATGTGCGCAAACCACCCCGCTTATTGAAGTAGTCCCAGAAAACGTCGTTATCGATCCTGAAGCCGGTCTGCTCGAAGAAGCGGCTATCCCGTATCATAGGCTGCGGCGTTGCCTGGGGCGTGTAAACCGGGGTCGGCGTGGCGACCGGGGCGAACCCAGCGGCCTTGGCGATCTTGTTAGCCGATTGCATGGTGAACCAGACGTTGCCGCTGCCATCTATCGCGACCCCAACAGGGGTGCTGTTGGATGTGGAGAACCCATACTCGGTTATCGTGCCGTTGGCTACCCGGCCGAAGGAGTTGGTGCCAGATCCCGCGTACCAAACCCCGCCCGTCTTGTCCACGGCTACCCAGGTGGGCTTGGCGCCCGACGTGGGGATGTTGTACTCCGTGAAGGCGCCGGTTGGGGTCATCATTCCTATCTTGTTGCCTTCGTACTCGGCGAACCAGATGTTGCCCAAGCCATCGATAGCGATACCGGTAGGCGCGCTGCCCGAGGTAGGGATGCCGTACTCGGTAAACTGCCCGGAGGGGGTCATCTTTCCGATCTTGTTGGCCGCCCGTTCGGTGAACCACACGTTGCCCGAAGAGTCGATTGCCAACGCCCAGGGCTGGCTGTTAGCTGTGGGGATATCCTTCTCCTCGAAGCTGGAGTTGGATGTGGAGAACCTGCCTATCTTATTTGCACCCGACTCGGCAAACCAAACGTTGCCAGAGGCGTCGATGGCGATGCCGGTCGGCTTGCTGTTGGCCGTGGGGATGTTGTCCTGTCCGAAAACCCCATTCGGTGTCAGGTTGCCGATCTTGCCCGCGGCGTGCTCCGTGAACCAGACTCGATTACTGGAATCGATAGCGATACCCCACGGCTGGCTATCGTTCGTGGGGACGGTGAACTCCTGGAATACGCCATTAGTGTTGACCTTGCCGATCTTATTACCCGCAAACTCGGTGAACCATATATTCCCTTCGGAATCCGGCGCCAGGTTCATCGGCTGACTGCTGAAGGTCGGCACGCTCCATTCTGTTGGAGCGCTCTGTGCGCTCGCACCGGCTGCCATTGTTGCCACCACTGCGGCCAACAGCACGGCCATAAAGCCGTACCCCCAAGATCTCTCAAATCTGGTTCTCACTGCCTACGCTCCTTTCTCGGCTGGGTTAGAGGTTTCAATAATATTCTGCACCCTATTAACGCCGGAGAAGCCAAAAAGTTTCTTCTTCACGACACATGAAGATGCTACGATCGTCCACCCTATCCGGCT
>JBMNNU010000392.1:0-2861 GCA_050942695.1 Chloroflexota bacterium | reverse complement strand
CCTTTCTTACAAACCTGCTCATTCCGCCGGCGAATCCGCTGCTTGTGCGCAGTACGCCAGGCACAGCAAGGGTAGTAAGAGCGGCTATGGTAGCCAGCACTCCAGGCGAAATCCTTACAGTGCAAAAATCTGTGTCCGCTGACATCTGACCTCTCCGGAACTTACATGGCAGTTAGTGCAATCCCGCCGCTGCCGTCGGCTTCGACACGATCCTGAGACGCCAACAGTCGCTCCACGAAATGGGTATCGAACTTTCCATCCAGAAACTCACTACGCCCCAGCAGTTGCTGATGGAAAGGGATATTGGTGACAATGCCCTCGATCCGGATTTCGTCGAGAGCACGCCTCATCCGACCTACTGCCTCTTTTCTGTCTTCGCCCCAAGCGATTACTTTCGCTAGGAGAGAGTCGTAGTAGGGTGGCATTTCATACCCAGGGAAAATATGAGAGTCAACCCTGATCCCAGGCCCGCCGGGCGCTATGTAGTGCTCGATGAGTCCCGACTGGGGTGCGAACCCCTTTTTCGGGTTCTCAGCGTTCACCCGACATTCTATAGCATGGCCGCGTGAAGAGATAGATGTTTGATCGAAGTCTAAAGGTTCTCCCGCTGCCACACGCAATTGCCATTTTACCAGGTCGATACCCGTAAGCATCTCCGAGACCGGATGCTCGACCTGGATTCTGGTGTTCATTTCCATAAAATAATAGTGGCCGGACCGGTCAACTAAAAACTCTATCGTTCCCGCACCCTCATACCCCACGGCCGCAGCCGCGGCCGCCGCCTGTTTACCCATGGCGTCGCGGGTCTCAGGCGTCAGGACGACACAAGGTGATTCTTCCAGGATTTTCTGGTGGCGCCTTTGTAGGGAGCAATCCCTCTCGCCTAAGTGTACAGCTTTCCCGTACCTATCTACCAATACCTGTACTTCCACATGGCGAGCCCCCTCTACCAGAGTCTCCAGATATAGCCCCCCGTTGCCAAAGGCGTTCTGCGCCTCCAGTTGGGCGATGTTGAAGCTCCTAACGAGATCAGCCTCGTTATAGGCTGGCCTGAGGCCGCGGCCTCCCCCGCCAGCACATGCCTTTATCATCACCGGATAACCGATCTCGGCAACGATTTTTTTGGCAGCATCGAGAGTATAAATGGGTTTGTCAACCCCCGGAAGCACTGGTAGGCCGGCCATTCGCATCCGCTCTCTGGCCGATGCTTTGTCATGGAACTGCTCTATCAGCCCCGCAGGCGGCCCGATGAACGTTATCTGACACTGCTCGCACACCTCGGCCAAATAACCGTTTTCTGATAGGAATCCGTACCCTGGATGGATCGCCTCCGCGCCGGTAATTAGTGCTGCACTGATTATGTTGGGGATGTTCAGGTAGCTTTTATCTGAAGAGGGTGGTCCAATACAGACTGTTTCATCGGCAAGCGCTACTGCTAGAGAATGCCGATCAGCTTCGGAATAGGCAACAACAGCCGCCACCCCTAGTTCCCGGCAAGCCCTGAGGATTCGGACAGCGATCTCCCCACGGTTAGCTATCAGAATCTTGCGAAACACTAGCTCATCACCATTCCACCATCTACGGCCAGAACCTGACCCGTGACGTAACTGGCGGCATCGGAGGCGAGAAAGGATACTACCTCGGCCACCTCATCCGGTTTCCCGCTCCTACCCATGGGGATTAACTGTTTCAAAGCGTTTCTCGCTGCTTCAGGTACACCGCTCCAGATGTCGGTATCAATGTAGCCAGGGGCTACGGCGTTAACGGTGATCCCGCGGCTAGCAACCTCGCGGGCTACAGCCCTGGTGAAGCCTATTAAGCCAGCCTTCGAGGCAGAATAGTTGGCCTGGCCTGCGTTGCCCATTAATCCGGCCACAGAGGTTATGTTCACTATTCGGCCGAACCTTTTCCTCATCATCGAACGCAATGCCGCCTTGGTACAGGCGTAAGCGCTTTTGAGATTGGTGTCCAGGACAGCGTCCCACTCCTGCTCGCCCATCCGCAGCAGCAAATTGTCTCTAGTGATACCTGCATTGTTGACCAGTATGTCCAGGCCTCCGAATTCGGAGACCACCTTATCTACCATAGCTTCAGCCTCGGCAATCGCCGAAACGTCGGCACGAATAGCCATAGCTTTGCCGCCCTCCTCGCGGATCTGGTCGACCACCTCTTGCGCTGCTTTCTCGCTGGAACAGTAGTTCACTATCACCGTTGCTCCGTTACGCGCGAGTTTCAACGCGATAGCCCGACCAATTCCCCTGGATCCGCCAGTAACGAGCGCAATTCTCTCTGATCGCTCCACGGTTTCCTCCGCTATTGCCCCTCTTCCCTCAAGACAATCAGGACGAGGGTTCGAGCATCGTTAGCGCAATTAGTTGGATATTAGCAATCAATGGGAAAAATGGACATATATCGGGAGATCAAGGGATCTACAAGAACTGCAGCAGCTTTTCGGCGGTGCTTTCCAGGCTTTTCTCGTCCTCAACGTTCAGTACAACGGCTTCTTTATTTATCCGCTTGACCAACCCGCTCAGCACCTGACCTGGGCCCAACTCCACGAAGGTAGTACATCCATGTTCCAACATTGTCTTCACCGAATCGGCCCAACGCACCGAGCTAGTCACCTGTACCACCAACTCCCGTTTGATCTCGATCGGTTCAATAGAGGGTAAAGCATTTACGTTCAATACTACCGGGATAGAAGGGGATAAAACCTGCGTACCTTCTACAATGGCTCGAAAACCATCGGCAGCCGGTTGCATATAGACCGAGTGGAATGGGCCGCTTACGTCGAGTTCGATCACTCTACGTGCGCCGGAAGACCGAGCCAACTCCGAAACTTTCCCAAGAGCCTTTCGGTT
>JBMNNU010000391.1:0-2868 GCA_050942695.1 Chloroflexota bacterium | reverse complement strand
CTTCTCCGGCCAGGAGTATTTGGAGCCGGTCGTACTTGGCGAGATCGTAGAGGAAGGACGAGACAATCGCGCTCGACCACAGTGCCGCGCAGATGGCCCCCGTTGCCCAGAGGTCCCCTTGTAGCCGAGTGGTGTACCAGGCCACGACCAGGGCGAGGAACATCCAAAGGGCGATCACGAGTAGCGTGAAAAACAGCGGGCTGGCTGCCAGCCACAGGCCTATCCCCGGGATCGGGTAGAAGAGATCGTCGATGAAGTGAGTCAACACGCCCCAGAGGAGGCCGATGATCACGGATACCACAATGCGCTTCCCATTCATGATGTATGCAGGCATGTGCAACATCTCTGAGATTCGTTCGGCAAAAGCATTGGATACCAGGTCGCCCAGAAGGAACAGCCACAGCCAAATAGCCCCAAGCGTGTGGACTTCGCGGCGAGCCTCGCGGCAGAAGTCTCGATACGCCTGTGCAAGCGATTCACCATACTGTTGGCGGAAGGCCGTCGGATAGAGTACGAGCAAGTAACGGTAGGCCCGGTCGGAGATAGTCGGACGCTCTCTATCCATCTCCCTATTCCACAATAGCAGTCTGTGCCGTTAGCGGACCGTCCAGCAGGTCACGTTCATGTGCCACTGAGAGGAGCCGTTGAAGCCGGTTCGCCTCGGCCCCTGCTATGTGCCGGCCGAGGTTCGTCAGGCGGTAGTAGCGACATCGCTCGTCATCGAGTTCGGGATCGGGACGGTTATCCGACTCCTCGATCAAGCCGTTCGAAAGCATGGTGTGGATCGATCGGTAGAGGGTGCCGGGCCCAAGCTTAAGCCGTCCGTCCGTTAGTTTCGCAACCTCCTACCTCTTGCAATCCTTTGACTACTTTGCCGGGCGAGGCCGCATAGCTAGCCAGCAAAAGGTGAAATGGGGATGCCAGGTAAAGGCTCTTGATCGAGTAGGAATCGGCCATCTGGTTTCATGCGATCTGACCCGGAGATCGGCGTACAACGTTGGGGAACCGATCGAAATGGGTGTCGTAGGAGTAGAGGATCTCGGACCCGTCACGCTCCATCGCGGCGACGATTAGAGCATCGCCAAAGTCCACATTTGTGCTGCCATATAGTTCCAGGGCACGCAATACAGCGCCGCGATTCTCCACCCTAAAGCCCGGCAACCGCACTAGCGCGATCAGCACCTCCGCCACCTGGTCGCGTGATAGGTTATACAGGCGCGGGGAGGACAGCACATACACCGCATCGGCGATCACCGTGTAGGGAGCAACCACTTTCAGCGTCCCCTCCCTAACCTCTTCGAACAGTAAGGCGGCCTCCTCCTGCTTCACCGGATCGTCCTGCGTGAGCAATCGGATGATGACGTCGGTGTCAATAAACGGATCGCTCATCACTGGTCTCGCTCCTTCTTCAAAAGGCGATCTTCCCGAGCGATCTCCCGCATCTCCGGCCAGGAGATCGGTTTCTCCAGCGAACCCGCTACCCCTCGGAGCGATTTGATGTCAGGATAGCGAGGGGCTCTCAGTCGAACGACCCCGTCCGGCTCGATGATGAAGGAGAGCTTATCGTTCCTGTCGACTCCCAGGTGGCGACGAACCTCGGCGGGAATCGTCACCTGTCCTTTGCTGCTGATCGTAGAGACTATCTCTTTCATGTCGAACCCCAATACAAAGCATATCACAGGGAGTAAAGCAACGTTATCATAATCCTTACTTGTAGTCAACTACCCGTATCGGCAATGCTTCGCTTTACTTAGCTTCAGTACGATTTGGAGTAGAGTCTTTTTGTTCAGCGTTCGCTTGGTGCAACTGATCCGGCAATGAGCGTGACTTTTTTCAGCCAGATGCGTTTCTATTATTGTGAGGGGTCGTCGTCCGAGAAACTGGCTCGATTACTGTAGGGAGAAGGGATCCACCCATGGCATCAAGGCTAGATGATCTGTTGCGGCCGGAGTTCGAAAGCAGTGAGCGAGGCGGGAAGGCCGAACAGGAAGGTTCGTCGCTCCTGCCATTGCTGCTGGTGTTACTGGGCATGCTGCTCTCCCCACTTCTCTACGACCTTCTCCGGTGGCTGCCTCACCTATGAGAAATACTTGGTTTATTGCAGCGGCACTCGCCGCTTTGACGGCCGTTGGGTTGGTATGCATCGCATGTGGAGGATCTCCAGGCGAAACAACTGGCGAGGGAGGTGCCCCTGCAACTCAGACCTTTATCGCTGAGAACACACCCTCACCTGCCCATACCGCAATGCCAACCGGGTCAGCGACAACCGTCACCGAAACGGCTATCGTGCCTCCGCCGGTCGCAGGCCCGAAGGAGGCACTTCAGCAGTTCATGGAGGCTCGTATCCAGCGGGATGAACTAGCCGCGCAGAGTTTCTTAAGCTACGGCCTCAGCCAGGACTTGCGGGTCAATCCGCAGGAGGCAGGTCGCCTATCGATCTTCCAGGTAAGCAACCCCTGCTGGTACCGCTTCGAGACGCTCAGCTTCTGGCAGCAGACGCCTACCGAGGCCACGGCGCGGGTCCGGGTCTACCAGCACTTCTGGGGTGGCGATGTCATGGGAGGTCTGCCTCGGTCTTGGGAACAGGAGGTGATCCTCGTCGAGGAGCGCGATAGCTGGAAGGTAGACCGGCTAAGCGAGCCGCGGAATGAGCGGGAAGAACCCAACGAACCACACGGTCGCACGCTTTCCGCCTGCAACGTTCTAAGAGCCACGGCTATAGCCGCTACGCCTGCTGGTTATGGAACGGCGCGCGACGCCGGGAGCAGCAGCCAGACTACGGCCACACCCTGCCCATCGCCTGCTACCCCCACCCCTACCGATTCCATCTGATAGGGACGATCTCGAACGTTCGGCGGGAGGGAGATA
>JBMNNU010000390.1:0-2885 GCA_050942695.1 Chloroflexota bacterium | reverse complement strand
ATCAGCAGGCTCAACATCGTTGCAGAGCCCGAAACCTGGAGTGAGAGAACGGTTACCCGCAACACCTCCGGGTCCCCAGTCACCAGCAGCCAGAAGGCTTGAACGATCCCTTCCCAGATCAGATCCACAGCACCAATACCTCCTCTATGGGTCCTGGGTCCTGAGTGCTGAGTGCAAAAAGGTCCGTCCGGTAAGTCCAGGTTACAATGTAGCCGCAGGCTTTAGACTGCGCGCGCCTCGTGATGAACCGTGATGTGGCCTCCCACGAGGCTACGCGCAACCTTATGGCCGTTAACAAAATAACCGAACGCACCTCATCTCTGGTGGCCGGTCTGATCCGTCGGATTGGTCGGATCGGACTGATCGGTCGGATCAAATCAGCCACAGCGTTACCCTGGGTGCTTTGTCGGCTTTAAATATCAACGGTCATCAGGTTGCGGCTACACCTCTAGCACCAATTCGCCAGATACAGGACTCAGACCCCAGAACCCGGCACCCGGCACTCGTCTACTACGCCGTCGGGTCCGGTTTACCGGCATCCGGGAAGAACAGTGGCTGGCCGAATTTCTCCACGCCAAACTTCCCGATGATGTCCTGGGTCTCCTTGGCGACCATGAACTCCGCGAAAGCCTTTCCGCCTTCTGCGTTCACCTTAGGGAATTTTTCGTGGTTGATCGGGATCACGTGGTAGTAGTTGGCCAGGGCTGCATCACCCTCTACGAGGATATCCAAACCCAGCTTGTCCTTCTGCGCAAGGTAGGTTGCCCTGTCCGTGAGAGTGTAGCCATCCTTCTCCGCCGCTACGTTGAGGGTAGCGCCCATGCCCTGCCCGGTCTCCTGGTACCAAGACTGACCTTTGGGGTCGATATCGATGGCCTTCCAGAGCTTCTTCTCGAGCTGATCGGTTCCCGAGTTGTCTCCGCGACTGACGAAGAGCGCCTCGGCTTCCTGAATCTTCTTCAGGGTGTCTGCAGCCGTCTCGGTGCCCTTTATCTTGGCTGGATCGTCTGGCGGTCCCACGAAGATGAAGTCGTTGTGCATTACGAACAGCCTCTCGGTACCAAAGCCTTCCGCCATAAACTTCTTCTCCGAGTCTGGGGCGTGAACCAGCAATACGTCGGCCTCACCCCGCTCCCCCATAGCCATGGCCTGTCCAGATCCCACGGCGATTGTCTTTACCGTGTAGCCTGTTTTCTTCTCGAACAGGGGAATCAGCTCATCCAGCAAACCGCTATCCTGAGTGCTGGTCGTGGTTGCCAGAATGATATCCGGATTGGACGGTTTGGCCGGCGCCTCCGCTTGAGTTGGGGCGGGGGCTGTCGTCGGCGCTGCGGTAGGAGCTGCTGTAGGAGCTGCCGGTGCTTGTGTTGCGGCTGGCGCGGCTGCAGTAGGAGCCGCTGCTGGCTTAGTAGGCGCTGTGGTTGGAGTGGGTGCTGGAGCAGAAGCACAGCCAACAACAGCCAGAGCAAGGACACAAATCAAAGATAAGATGATCCTTCTCAATTCGATTTTCCTTTCTATTCTCTCATTGCTGGGTGTTACAGATGATTCGCCCGGTGTCAGATGTGTCGTACCCGCCTAATTCGTGCACTACAGATTTGAATTCATTGGAGCCCAGGGTGGTCAACAGGAGTGCTACTTCTTCAGAGCTGTATCGATCCGCGGGAATAGCCAGATCGAACCGTTCCTTCGCGAGCGGCAAGAAGTCTAGTTCCAAAGCCCTGGCCGCTGAAAAGATGCCCATTCCCACATCGGCGGACCCACTGGCCACTGCCGCCGCTACTGCCGTATGCGTCTCCACCTCTTTCTCGTAGCCACGAACGCTCTCTGGTTCGATGCCCAGTTCTCGCAGCCGGAGGTCCAGGAGAACCCTGGTGCCGGCGCCTCTTTGTCGGTTCACAATAATCACATCCGAGCGCGACAGATCTTCAATCCCATGTATTCCCTTGGGATTACCTTTCCGGACCATCAATCCCTGTTGGCGGTACACCAGATTCACCAGCACCACATCCTGCCCCGGCAGGATCCTCCGAATGAAGGGAAGATTGTACTCCCCCGTTTCCTCGTCCAACAGGTGGCAGCCCGCCACATCGGCCTCGCCTCGCTCTAAAGCTATAAGGCCGGCGAGACTGCCGACTGGAGAAGAAACCACAGAAAGCTCAGGATGAGTCCGCCGAAGCTGGCTGATCAACAGATCCAAGGCCAGGTCGTCACTTCCGGCTATGCGGAGAGCGGCCTTCTGGACGGCAGCTTCTCTCTGCGAAGTTGGCTCTGTTCTAGCCGATCGCAACTCTCGCCAGCGAGCCAACTGGAGAGCCAGCGCCCCTTCGATCTGCTCCTGCGTGTAGCCCAAACTGAGCGCCTCCATCAGGGCTCGCCCCAGGAGGTCTCTCAGTCGGTCCTCGCGGAATGATCCCAGCTTGCCAACCGCCTCCCCCGCTACAAAAGTACCTCTGCCAGGGGCTGTGGAAAGCACGCCTTCTCGCTCCAGCTCGGCATAGGCCTTGGCCACGGTGTTCACATTGACCGACAACTGCTTCGCCAAATCGCGTACCGGTGGAAGCCGGTCACCCTGCTGCAAGCGTCCTGTGGCAATTTGGTGCCGGATTTGGTCCACGATCTGCCGATGCAGCGGATCCGAGGAGGAGAGGTCGAGTATCAGCTCCATAAGCAACCCCTTGTATCGAATGATACGGTACAAATAACACCGCCAATCCTCCCTGTCAACCCGAAGCGGCAAAAACATCCGCCGATTACGAAAACATCACCCCCTTTCCGCAAAACCCTAGTATATATGTACTGCTACATATAGTACAATAGCTTTGAGGCGCATCTTAACCTAGGAAGTAATCAAGCCGCGTGATCGATTAGGGGGGCAACAATGG
>JBMNNU010000039.1:0-16493 GCA_050942695.1 Chloroflexota bacterium | reverse complement strand
GCAGTGTTCACGGCTCTACTTCTCGGGTTTCTAGCAAGGACTAGCGATACCCTAAGCTCCAACACCTCTTCACTCAAATTGTGGGCTGCCCTCGCTTTTACGGCTATACAGATACTAGAAGGCCTGGTCTCGCTGTTGCTGGTGATCTGGTGGGAGCTATACAGCACCGAGGGACTACTCGATACGGGGTGGCTTAGCCTCGCCATCGCGGATGCGCGAGGCTCGACCGGCGACATCCCCCCCGCCGCTTGGTTGATCGCTGTGGGCATCATTCTCTGGTGGCGCGGGCATTACCTGGTTCGGGAGGAGATCGACTTTTCGACGCTTCTTGCCCGCTTTCTCTGGGGTACGGTTCTTCTGTTGATCCTGGAAAGCTATGGCGCCAGCAATCCCTTTGGCTCCCTCGCTCCCTGGGTGCTGGGGACCTACCTGTTGTTAGGGCTGATCGCCCTGGTTGTTTCCAGGCAGGTTGCCACGGAAGACGGGCGGATGGGTGGAGTGGACCTGGGCTGGCGGTGGCGTGGAACTGTCCTGGCGGTGCTGTTAGTAGCCTTTGGCTTCGGCTTCAGCCTGCTCCTGCTGCCCCAGTTGGGCGAGCTCGCTGCTTGGTTATGGAACGCCGTCGTTGTCCCGCTGTTCTTCCTGCTACTGGATATCCTGCGCTGGATAGCCCATATTCTGGGGCTGGACGAACCGACGCAGCCCATGCCCCAGCCGACGGGTGGGGCAGTTCAAAAGCCCTCCGGAGAGTGGCAAGGCTATCCATCCCTCCCCGAATGGCTGCGGGATGCTGGGAGATTGGTGTTCAACCTGTGCTGGGGGGCAGTAATCGTTTACGGCATCTACTCCTGGGTGAAGCGTTGGCGATTGGAAAGGGGGAAAGCCGCAACAGGGGGCGCTAGCCGCAGCAGAATACCTTGGCGGTGGGGCTTCCATCCCCGGACCATCCTCCGTTGGATTCTCCGGCTATTATCTAGCCGCTGGCCGGCTTTGGCCCGGTGGCTGCCTTGGGCTCGGGAGGCGGAAGAGCAGCTAGATACGATGAGACATCTTTACAGGAGACTACTGGAGTGGGGGGAAGAACGTGGCATTCTCAGGCTGAATTGGGTTACCCCTCTGGAGTACCAGACCGCTCTCACCACACGGTGGCCCTCTCTGTGCCAGGAGTTCGCCACCGTCACGGATAGCTATCTCCGCGTGCGATACGGCGGTCTACCCCTCGACAAAGATGAATGGGAAGCAGCCCTGGCCGATTGGCTAAAAATAGTAAATTCGGGTGATGGTTGCTAGCTCACCCATCTGTATAATCATTGCTGCTAAACATCATCAGCGGCTGCATAGCAACCTCTTCTACTTTCCACATTATTCGAATCGTCTGTAGAAGTTATCGCTGTTCGATCCGCACCGTTGATGGCAAGGTACGCGCTTGCCGCCGGTCCACAGACCGTTTTTTCTCTCGTGGCCCAGCGTTTGCCTATCTGTGCTCCCTGGTTGAAGGTAAAGCCGATCGGATTGCTGGTAGACAGATCTGATAGCCACCTTCAACAGGAAAAAACCGCACATGCACAACTGAATAGGCTCATATCGTACCTGAACGACATGGTCTCCAACGATGGAGGCATCAGGACAATTCAATGGTGCACTGGTAGGACAGAAAGATGAGATCATCGATGAAGATGTTAAGTGATCACCTCCTCCCTGCTTCAGGGAGATGGTGGGCTGTGACGTTAGCAGCAACGTTGTTAGCTCTTTTGTCCCTTTCCTGCTTGCAGGGAACCACTTCGAGCTTTCGCGGAGTCGCTGGCGGAGGGCAGCGATCTGTAGCCGGAGTGTCTAACACCTCAGCGAAATCCTCGGAAATCGCGGCCACGCCGACAACGGCAACGACCTTTGTTTCTACCCCGGAGCCGACAATCGCTCCAACACCCACCCCGACGATCGACTTGCAGAAGGTTAAGCCCAACGAGTTAGGCAATGTGCCGATCTGGGAGTACCATATTATCTCCCCAGAAGAGGAGAGCCAGTGGTCCATAACCCCTGAACATTTCCGCCAGAATCTGCAGAAGCTGTACAATGCCGGCTACAGGCCCATCAGCCTTCACGACCTGCTCGATGGTCACATAGATCTCCCGGCGGGCACGAGCCCAATAGTCTTGTCGTTTGACGACTCCAGCCCCGGACAATTCCGCTTCCAGGAGAAGGGGGGAGAGCTGGTGGTAGATCCCGATTCCGCAGTCGGCATCCTGGAGGCTTTCCATGCCGCTCATCCGGACTTCGCGGCCAAGGCTATCTTTAACGTGCTGCCCGAGGCCGAGCAACCACACAAGCTGTTTGGACAGCCCGAGTATGAAGCTGAGAAGCTGCGCTACCTGGTGGAGCATGGGTTCGATATCGGCAACCACACCTGGTGGCACCAACGCCTGGATACCGTGGATGCCCAGGAGGTTCAGCGGCAGTTGGCCTTCGCCGTGAGGTCGATCCAGCAGGCGGTGCCGGGCTATCAGGTGCGCTCCTTCGCGCTGCCCTTGGGGTTGTGGCCTGAAGATAAATCGCTGGTTTTTGAAGGATCCTACGAGGGCGCTACCTACCACCATGACGCGGTGCTGTTGGTGGGCTCGGACCCGGCTCCCAGTCCCTTCAATAAAGAGTACGATCCGCATGCGTTGCCTCGGGTCCAGGTTTTTGCCGATAGCCTGGAACGTTGGCTTGATTATCTAGATCAGAATCCGGACGAGCGGTACGTCAGCGATGGCGACCCCAACATCGTTACATTCCCGCAACGGCTGGATTCGCAGTTGAATCAGGCCGCGTTGAAGGGTAAAACCCCACGACCTTACTGATCTTGTCCACGATCAACCGAGAGCGAGAGCCCCGGCCCGCGCTATCGGTCGTCGGCATGGTTCACGGCACGAGTCCCGACGCTACAGCATTGGACTGTTACACGATCTGGCTGTTCGTGTGAACCATCCCCCGGTTGTCTTTTCCCTGGTACGACGGTTGCTCTTGTTACGTTATTGATACGAACGGGCAAAAATAGCCTATTCCTCCATATTGTGATAAGTTGTACAATAGAGATGCTCGGTAGGCGCTTCGCCTGCTGTTGGTTGATAGAGGGGTGACGTAGCTACCTCAATAGTTGAAATGCAACGGAATAACGGTCCACGGAGCCAGCCCGATGTCAGGGCGAAGGCTCAAAGCCGGCGCGGTTTGTCGAGCAGTGGGTCCGCCAGTGATCCATGGGAGGCTGGCCGTGTTTATGTTCTCTATCGACGTCGGCAAATGTGAGAGGTGTTTCGACTGCGTTACCTCCTGCCCGAGAGGGGTTCTTAAAGAATCGGAGATGCATCCTATAGTAGCGTTCCCGGAAGAGTGCATAGGGTGCGGGGTATGCCTGGCCGTGTGCAGGCCTCAAGGTCTGAAGATCGCAGGATTATCAGCTCTCGCTGCCCCTCGCTTATTAGTGGGAGTTGCTTAAGACTCTGCTGCTGTTATGTTGAACGGGGTGAAGCATCCCCTCGAAAATAGTACCTCCTCTCGCGCGGCAGACGCCGCGCGAGAGCCGCGTTTGGAGGCCTCAGATTCAGAACTGGAAAGAGACAGCAATATCCGCGGCTAAGAAGCGAGCAGTTGAGGAATCGCTCGGGTTGTGGGGGCAAAACCCCGGAGAGAGTCCGCGGTTCAACTACAGGTGGGAGCATATTCGAGCTGTAGTGCGCCTTTGCGACCGGCTGGGACGGCAGTTGGGCGCCGATCTGGAGGTTCTGGAGGCGGCTGCCTGGCTCCACGACATCGTCAAGACCCACTCTAAACAACCGGCAAAACAGCCCGACGCCGCCCTTGCGGCGGAGGAAGCGCGCCGGATTTTACAGGGAACCGACTTCCCTCCCTCCAAGATAGATCTGGTCTACGAGGCCATCAGAACTCACGAGGGATTATTTAGAGATAGCCCCTTGCGCCGGTTGGAGTCGGCCGTTCTATGGGACGCCGATAAGCTGAGCAAGCTGGGCGCTACATACCTGGTGCACAACCTTTGTATGAGCCCGGCTTTCGACCCCATCTTCGAAGGAAAGGCTACCGATACCGACCTGGTACTGAGTTCCCTAGAAAAATGGCTGGGAATAGGTGAGAGAATCGTGGCCAGTATGAACACCGACTTAGGGCGGGTCGAAGGCGCTCGAAGGCTGGCTTATCTGAAAGATTTCGTGCAGGAGATGAAGGGCGAGTGGGAGAAGAGCAATTTACAGTCCGGAAATTGAACTACGAGGGCCGGGAGACCTGGCGATGGACTGGTAAAGTGGTGGAGAGGGTCGATGGCGTGGTCGTGGTGGACGCCCTTTTTAATGCGAAGTCTCGCGACCTGGGTTATATGAAGCTGGAGACCAACGACCTGTTCCACGAGTACTATTACGCGGATAAATGGTTCAACATCTACCAGGTGTTCGGCTCAGACGGCAACATGAAGGGGTGGTACTGTAACGTTACCAAGCCCGCCCTGTTCTCCGAAAACGAGGTCGCCTTCGTGGACATGGTCCTGGATGTGTTCGTCTACCCGGATGGCCGCACCCTCGTCCTGGATGAAGACGAGTTCAACGAGAAGCGGAAGACGGTCTATTCTCCTGAGGATGTCCAATTAGCCGAGGCGGCCGTAGCCGAACTGCTGCAGATGGTTCGCACACGCCAGCATCCGTTTGACGAGGTAGGACAGGGTGGCGCAGAGACGGGGAGATGAATTATCTCCTATCACTCCGTCCCATCACCCCGTTTCGAAAGGTACCACCTGTACATCTCGCGGAAATGAGCGGAGGGGTTCTGGTAGTAGCGCTCGGCGGTGATGGGGAAGGTCAGCCGTTCGCTGCCCCAACCTTCCAGGACACTGCCTTTAACCCCCCTGGCGAATTCTCGGAATTCCACCCCAGCCGGTTTGACCGACCCGTCAGCACGGGTTAACCCGAAGCTACGCTCCCGAAGCGCCCGGTCGAACGGCGGTCGATCCCATAGGCTGGGATGGTAGTCGGTGAAGCACCAGGCAAAAGCGCCTAACGAGCCCGCTCTGTATAGTTTCTTCAGCACCTCGCTGTAGTAGATTGCGCCCTCCTCTTCGCTGGCGAAGTACTGCTGTTTCTTCTGGCCGAGAAACTCGTCCTCGATGTAGCGGCCCGATTCATCTGGTTCGGTTGTGCAGAGGCCGAATTCTTGAAACAGCGTAGGCTTAGCCCCTAACGACTCGGTCAACTGGTTCAAAAACGGCACAAACTCTGTATCCAAGGGGCCTCGGGCAACATCCGAATATAGGGGATAGCCGTGCATGGAAAGATAATCGTTAGACTCGGCGAGATCCGCTACGCTGAGGCCGTTGTTGCGGGAGAGGGATGGCGTATGTGCGCCGTATGTTATGGGGTGAGTGGGATCGATCTTCCTTATCTCATCGCTCAGCAAATAGCTCCATAGCCAGCCCCCATGGTAGCTCTGTGGGCTTCGCACCTCGTCCAGCTCATTTGATAAATCCCATCCATAGAGGGCTGGGTGGCTGGCGAAGGTGGAGACTATCCCCCTGAGTTGGAACAGCTCCGCCCTGAGCATAAAGGGGTCGTCGAAGAGGCTGCGTGGCTGCCTGTCGGAATAATTGCCTCCCACCATCACGAGAGCGGGGGTAGACCTTGGCCTGCTCGTGAGAGCCCACTCGGGCAACCAGAAGATGCCACTCATGTTGCCGATGAAGAAGGTTGGCATTACCATCAGCTTCACTTCGGCGGCGGCGTCCATTACCTGAGCCAGGTTATCCATCTGCCGGGAGTTGAGCACCCACGGCTCCGGCTGGAAATCCTCCCACATCAGCAGGATTCTCACCACCTTGGCCCCCAGCCCCGCTACCTCTGCGAACTCCTCTCTAACCTCCTCAGCATCGAACTGCTTCCACCAGTACATCGCCTTTTTTCGAGGCCAGTAGTTGATGCCCATGATGAAAGGACGAGGAGTCGGGGCAACCACGCGCACTTCGTAGGGGGAATTGTACTCCACGGTGGATTTCACCTCCCTGGAATGGTGCTACCCAGGGCGCGCTATTACATCCCTAGGGCTGGCAGAATCCGCGCATGTTCTGTGCCTACCTGTTATGGGTCTTTCCGGATATTAATTGGTTTGGTGGCTCGCAGCGGTGCGCCGGGGGAAGGGGGCGGTGTTACCACTGTTGCTACTGGCTGTTAACGCTACGAGGGCGGGCCTTAGTAGGCTTCGCTTCCGCGGATGGTGACGCTCCTGCCTTCGCCTTAATATGATTAAAAGTCGCCCGATCCAGCATCATATCGTAATAGAGTACCTCTAAGCCCAGCAGACTGCGCCTGAAGTAGTGAGCGATATCTTTATACTCTGGATCCGACAAGACAGGAGGGAAGGACGAGCTGGGGTGCTCCATCCAGTGTTTTCCGACGTAACGGAAACCGCATTTCTCGTAACATCGCATGGCTCGGTTGTTGAAAGCCGCCACGTCCAACCAGATCTCCCGAAATCCCAAACTGTTGAAGTAATAGTCAAAGAAGGCCATAAGCGCATCGGTGCCGTAGCCCTGGTCCATTTTTGTAGGTTCCAGTGCGATGCCCAGAACGCTGGTTTTTGCAGACATATTGATATTGCGGAGGGTTATCCAGCCTATCAGGTCGCCTGACAAGTCATCGATGGCATACATGCGATAGCTGGAGCTAGTGCTTCGATCCAGAAACCACAGGTCCCTCTCTCGGTTAACCATAGGCCGTGGGTCGTTGTGGCTTAACAGTGGATCGGTATGTTTGCTCCACATCTGCCGCTTGTCCACATCGGCGCGCTCGAACCACCTGATGATGGTCTTCTTCCCCCTGGCGACAACACCTTCGGCCATGGTTCACATCCTTTACGACGAGCCGCTGCTCCACAGCCCGATGGGCAGAGTCTATTCCGGCTTAGCTCCGATGTCAAAGGTTTTGTGAGATTGCCAATGAATGCGCCGATTCGGGCCATAAAGTGGCAATAATTGCTCACTTTCCCTATTCCAGCAAGGGCTGTGCCGAACTGGAGCCTGCTTCATAGATTTGAATCAAGCCACGCCGTCGCCCACCTGCTTCTCACCTGCTATTATTAGGTAGACAATGGCTGAACAGTTCTGCGACCTCGTGTCTTGGCGTCTTTGTGGTAATGGATAGCCTCTGCACTCGGATGCTTTACGGGAGGATGTGACTAATGAAGCGGATTGCGGTGTTAACTAGCGGTGGGGATGCACCGGGGATGAACGCTGCTATAAGGGCGGTGGTTAGGACCGGCATAGACTATGGTGTGGAGGTGCTTGGAGTCAAACGGGGCTTTGCCGGCCTGATAGAAGGGCAGATGGAACCACTCTCCGCTCGGCAAGTTGGGGGCATCATCCAGCGAGGCGGCACCATCCTGGGAAGCGCGCGAAGCGCGCGCTTTAGAACCGAGGAAGGGCAGAGGCAAGCCCTCGTGAAGCTGGCGGAGCGTGGTGTCGAGGCCCTGGTGGTCATCGGCGGTAACGGCTCACAGTCGGGCGCCTTCGCCCTTTTACAGAAAGGCTTCCCGGTCGTAGGGGTGGCCTCTACAATAGATAACGATCTAATGGGCTCAGACATCACTATCGGCGTGGACACAGCCCTCAACACCGCGCTGGAGGCCATCGACCGGATCAAGGACACTGCTTCTTCCCACCAGAGGGCTTTCGTGGTGGAGGTGATGGGTAGAGACAGCGGATTTTTGGCCTTGATGGCCGGGATCGCTGGCGGGGCGGAGATGGTGGTTATCCCCGAGGTGAAGACCGAGCCGGAGGAGGTCGCCAGGGAACTGAGGGCAGCCTACGCTAAGGGCAAGCCACACGCTATCGTGGTGGTTGCGGAGGGCGCCGAATGCGACGCCGAGACACTAAAAAACTACTTCAAGACTCACCATAATCACCTGGGATTCGAGCTGCGGGTGACCATTCTCGGGCACGTACAGCGAGGCGGCGGCCCTCTGGCCTTCGACCGACTGTTGGCCTCACGTCTAGGTGCGAGAGCAGCGGAACTGCTGGCCAATGACGAGTGGGGTGTGCTGGTAGGGATGATCAAGGGAGAAGTGGCCACTACGCCGTTAGAGGAGATTGCCGGTAAGCGCAAACCGATCGATCTGGATATGTACAGATTGGCCGGTATCCTGGCTAAGTGAGATGAGTTAGATGTTGAAAGGGGCCGCTCCTCGAGTCGATGCTGATGCGCCGGGCAAAAGCGCCCGACGCATTCTGCTGGGCTGCTGCGCCACCCATCTGGTGACCGACGGCCTGTTGTCCGCTGTATATCCGCTTTTACCTCTCATCGCCCTGGACCTACAGCTCAGCTATACGGCTGTAGGGTCCATACGAACGGCGTTGACGGCCAGCTCCAGCATCTTTCAGATCCCGGTGGGCTTTCTTGCAGATTGGATCGCGGAGACTACCCTCCTGAATGCCGGTATGCTATGGCTCTCCGTCGGTTTCGCCGCCATGGCCCTCGCCGCCGGATTCTGGTCGTTGATGGTAATAGTCTCGATTGCCGGTTTGGGCGGCAACGCCCAGCACCCTCTCGCTACTGCGATCGTATCCAAAGCGTACGAGTCGAAGGGGAGGGCGACGGCGGTGAGCAATCTCAACTTCGCCGGTGATCTGGGCAAGGTGTTACTGCCGGCCCTGGCTGGCGTGCTGGCTGTAACCTACGGCTGGCGAGGGGCGGTGCTTGTCCTGGGCGCCATTGGGATTGTTGCATCGCTGCTGTACGCCCTGGCCGTTGGACAGGTCGGGAATAGCACACCTGTGAAGAAGGTGTCTGAAGGAGAGAAAGCCCAGGGGTGGGGCATTCAGAAGCCGATCAGCTTTGCTATCCTCTCCGCTATTGGGATCATCGACAACAGCACTCGAGTGGCGCTCCTCACATTCATACCCTTCCTGATGGCGGAAAAGGGTCTGGACGCAGCCGAAACCAGCTTTCTTCTCACCCTGATATTTGCCTGCGGGGCTGCGGGGAAGCTGGGGTGCGGCATTTTAGCAGACCGCTTCAGCAACGTGGGTGTGATATTGATTACCGAGGCCGTTACCTCAATCTCGGTTCTGGCTGTAATCCCGGTGGACCCAGTAATGTTGATCCCCGTCTTGGTAGCCTTCGGTTTCGTGTTGAACGGCACCTCATCCGCCCTGTACTCAGCAGTGGCGGAGATGGTGCATGTGGATCGTCGGGCGCGTGGCTACGGTCTCTTCTATACACTCAGCCTGGGATGCGGTACCTTGGCGCCTATCCTGTACGGGACTGTTGCCGACGGTGTCGGCGTATCGGGTGCCTTCGTTGCCATGGCTGCAGTCAACCTCACCACCCTACCCATGGCCCTTTTGCTGAAACGTTGGGACAAGTGATGGGGTGACAGGATGGCAGGGAGATGGGTTCCTCTCCCCTCTCCCTGTGGGGGAGGGGCCAGGGGTGGGGTCCATACCCCGTCCCCCAGTTCCCGCACCCCTCTCGGGTCGCCCCGTCTTCTCCCGTCTTGCCTCAGAGTATCGGCAGGACTACAATCGAGCAATAAAGAAATCCAATCCAGAGCCGCTCAGTCCATGGGGGTGGTTGAACAGGCTGCAGTAGGAGAATCGGTGATGATTGTTGGGGTTCCCAAGGAGATAAAAGACAACGAATTTCGGGTGGCTGCAACCCCAGGAGGGGTAGAGCTACTGGTTACCATGGGCAATAAGGTTCTGGTGGAAACCGGCGCTGGAGTCGGTAGTGGCTTCACCGATGAGGAATACATACGATCGGGCGCGATCATGGTGTCCCACGAGGACGCCTTCAATAAGGCCGACATTGTGCTCAAGGTGAAGGAGCCGCAAGCCTCGGAGTTCGAGCTGCTGAGAGAGGATCTGGTGCTGTTCACCTACCTGCACCTAGCCGCAGAGCCTGAGGTAACGAAAAAGATGCTGGAGAAAAAGGTCACGGGCATAGCCTACGAGACTGTGGAGATGCCCGACGGTTCTTTGCCCCTGTTGACCCCCATGAGCGAGGTGGCCGGTCGAATGGCCGTCCAGGTAGCCGCGCACTACCTGGAACAACCACACGGCGGTCGCGGCAAGCTGCTTGGAGGGGTCGCTGGGGTGCGGCCTTCGGACGTGGTGATAATCGGAGGGGGCACGGTGGGCATCAACGCCGCTCAGATCGCCTTGGGGATGGGAGCCCACGTGACATTGATCGACAAGGACCTCAACCGACTGCGTTATCTCGACCAGGTGCTTCATGGCAGCCTGACCACCCTCAGCTCAAATCCCAGGAATATCGCCAGCGCGGTCTCCACGGCCGATGTGGTCATTGGATGCGTACTGGTACCTGGGGCTAAAGCTCCCAGGTTGGTCACTCGGGAGATGATTGCCACCATGAAACCTGGGAGCGTAGTGATCGATGTGGCGGTAGACCAGGGGGGCTGCATCGAGACTTCTCGCGTTACCAGCCACAGTAACCCCACCTATCTAGTCGACGGGGTTATTCACTACGCTGTGCCCAACATGCCGGGGGCGGTTCCCAGAACATCCACCTATGCTCTGTCCAATGCAACCCTTCCCTATACCATTCAGCTTGTGAAGCTGGGTTTCCGGGATGCCGTACGCCATATACCCGATCTAGCTAAGGGCGTCAACAGCTACAAGGGTAAGGTTACCTGCCAGGGTGTAGCCGACGCCTTCGGCTACGAGTGCGTGCCTCTGGAGAAGCTGCTTTAGTGTTAGTCCTGAGTCCTGAGGAATTATCCTAAAAAGGACTCAGGACTCAGGACTCAGGACTCAGGACTAAGGCCCGCCTTTATCCTACCTTCGGCAGATCCTTCACCCCCTCCTGTACCTTGCTCGCAGGGTACTCGTAATCCTCAAGTTTGCCGGATAGGTAGGAGTCGTAGGCAGCCATGTCGAAGTTGCCATGGCCGCTCAGGTTGAATAGGATCGTCTTGGCCTCTCCGGACTCCTTGCACTTCAGAGCCTCGTCGATGGCTGCCTTTACGGCATGGGCCGATTCAGGCGCTACAACTAACCCTTCTGTCTTGGCGAACTGCAAAGCTGCAGCAAAGACACCTGTTTGGGGCAGAGCCACTGCCCTCAGGATCCCCTGATGGTAGAGGGCGCTGACGATTGGAGACATGCCGTGGTAGCGCAGACCACCTGCGTGGATCCCTCCGGGGACAAAATTGTGGCCCAGGGTGTACATCTTGGCAATGGGAGCCATCCTGGCAGTATCGCCGTAATCGTAAGCAAACACCCCCTTGGTTAGGGTAGGGCAGGCCGCAGGCTCCACCGCAACGAAATCCACCTTCTTGCCATTCAGTTTGTCCTTAACGAAGGGGAAGGCGATCCCGCCGAAGTTGGAGCCCCCTCCGACGCAACCGATCACTACATCCGGGTAGCTGTCTACCTTTTCGAGCTGCTTCCTGGCTTCCTGGCCGATCACCGTTTGGTGGAGCAGAACGTGGTTCAGCACGCTTCCCAGGGAGTATCTGGTGTCCTCGCGGCTGACTGCGTCTTCTACCGCCTCGCTGATCGCGATTCCCAGGCTTCCGGTGGAATCCGGGTCTTTTGCCAGGATCGCCCTCCCGGCTGCCGTTTCAGGGCTGGGGCTGGGGATTACCCGGCCGCCGAAGGTCTCTATCAGGCTTCTCCTGTAGGGTTTCTGATAGTAGCTCACCTTCACCATGTAGACCATGCATTCTAGATCGAAGAAGGAGCAGGCCATAGCCAACGCGCTACCCCACTGCCCGGCACCGGTCTCTGTTGAAAGCCGCTTTACCCCTTCTGCCTTGTTGTAATAAACCTGAGCAATCGAGGTGTTCAGTTTATGGCTGCCGGCGGGGCTGGCTCCCTCGTACTTGTAGTAGATCTTCGCGGGGGTGTCCAGCAGCTTTTCCAGCCTTCGAGCCCGGATGAGAGGGGTAGGCCTGTAGAGCCGGTAGATCTCCTGGACCTCCTCGGGGATCTCGATGTATCGCTCTGTAGAGACCTCCTGCTGGATCAGCGACATAGGGAAGATGGGCGCGAGATCCTGAGGCCCCAAGGGCTTTCCAGTAGCCGGATGCAGGGCAGGAGCTAGCGGCTCCGGCAGGTCGGCCGCAACGTTGTACCAGGAGGTGGGCATTTCGTTCTCGTCTAAATATATCTTGGTCGATGTTTTGGTTGCGTTCATCGTTTTCTCCGTTTTGTTTGCTGAGTGCTGCGTTGCTTTTTTAGCTCTCTTTTATCCGACAGATCTTAGGTCCGATCCTGTTTCTCTGCGTGTCTTAAAGAGGGGTGTTACACCCCCAAGGCCACGAGCCGGGTGGCGTTTGATGCCGCACCGGCATAAAGCTATCCCAGTAGCTTTTCCCTGGCGCTGCAAACGTCACCCGTATCATGTCCTTCCTCCTATCGATGCTGTCCCGGAGAATCAAAGAGCCTCTCGTCCCTAGGGACGAGAGGCTTCAGCCTTCGTGGTGCCACCCCGGTTGCCGGCTAATCCACTATGTGCGGCATTATCCGGCATCTCCTTACGAGCACGGGAGCTTTATCAATCTCCGATGCCCGGCGCCCTGATAACGGGGGCCAATCCGGCACGGCCTACTCGTTTTTTCCTTTCGGCCTGCGACTCCCGGGTCCATTCAGCGGCGTGTCCGGTACCGGCTCTCACCTACCCCGGCTCTCTGACCCGTAACACCGACGCTTACTAGTCCCGTTCACAGCCTTTAGCGTTGTGAACTAACTCTAGTGTACATGGATACCGGGCTGGAGTCAATGCTTATCGCTGCGCCTTTGCGCAGATCGCTGTTGCGCCTCGCAATATTGATTGGGTCGACCCCTTTGATGCTGAACTTGCAAACGGCCTCCTGGAGATCTTCGGCCAGTTCGCTGAGGGCGTGCGCCTGAGCAACCAACGACTCAACCTGGTCGTTCATGGTCTCCGTGGAACTGCTCACCTCATCGGTTGCGGCGCTAATTTCTTCGTTAACCGTGCCCACCCTCTCGATCGCTTTCATCACCTGTTTGCTCGAGACCGTCATCCCTTCGCTAGCTGCCGTAGACTCCGCGACCACCGTGGACACTGAGCCCATCAGATCCACCACCTGCTGCGATGATCCCTCCATCTGGCGCACCGCTGATACGATCTGGGCCGTTTGGCTCGCCGCTGCTTGAACGGCTACCAGGATCTCCTTAAGAGCTACCCCGGCCTCTTCGACGAGACGGGAGCCTGATTCCACTTCCTGGGACCCTCGATCCATGGCAGCCACCGCCTCCAACGTTCCCTTCTGGACTTGGGCTATCAGAGAGGCGATCTCCTTGGTAGAGCGACTCGATCTCTCGGCTAGTTTTCGCACCTCGTCGGCCACAACAGCAAAGCCCCGGCCGTGCTCTCCAGCTCTAGCCGCCTCGATGGCCGCATTTAGCGCGAGCAGGTTGGTCTGTTCGGCGATGTCGTCGATAGTCTCCACGATGGTGCCGATCTGCTCCGAATAGCGCCCTAGCTCTTGGACTTTGGATGATGCCGAGTCGGTGGTCTCCTTAATGGCGGCCATGCCCTGAACGCTCTTCCTAACAGACTCAGCCCCCGAATAGGCCGCTTGCTGGGCCCGTTGAGTAGCGGATGCAACCTCCTCCGATGCCCCTGCGACCTGAGCGATAGAACCATTTAGTTGAGCAACGGAAGCAGAAGCGGTCTCCACGGCCCTTGCCTGATCCAGTGCGCCTCTAGCGATTTGATCGATAGCGTTCGAGAGCTGGGACATGCAGATCGATGTCTCGGTAACGGCGGCAGATTGCTCATGATTGCCGCTTGCGACCTGGTGAATGGTTGTGGCGATCTGGCATGTGGCTGCACCTGCCTGTTCGGATGCCGAAGATAACTGCTGGCTGGCTCTACGCAAGGTATCGGAAACAGCGAGTATTCGGCTCAATAACCCCTGCAGCGTAGCCAACATCTGGGCGAAGGAGATGCCCAGCTCATCCCTGCCCGATTTGGGGGAGACTTCTACGGTCAGGTCTCCATTCCCAGTCCTCCGCGCCACCGCTGCTATCTCGCGCTGGTAGTCCATGGCCTTTCGCAGCGCGGCGGACAGCTTGCCAATTTCGTCGTTGGCTTTGTAATCCAGCTCCCCCTCGAGATCTCCAAGAGCCAGCCGTTCTGCCACCGACAGCAACTGCCTAACTGGTTTGACCACCTGGATTACAATTGCCCCCACTGTGCTGATACAGGCCACCAGGCATAGAAAACCGCCCACCACGAGCGTCGTCGGTGTAAGCCCGATGCGCCCAGCTACGTAGCAGACGGCCGCGGTCACCACCACCTGTAAGCTTGTCCAGACCATCAGACGGGACAGGATGCTATTACCGAACAGCATCCTGAGGCTGAGTACAGTGAATGTACTCAAGATAGTGCCGACTACCAGGACGATCAGCCCCTCTACCAACAACTCTGTACCCACCCATTATCTCCTTCCACACAGAACGATCCGGAATCCCCCGAATCTCAACACACAATAAGAGTACGCACATAGATAATCGGCAGGTCTATTAGTAACTTTATGGTTTTGGAGCTTAAGTATTGTTACTGTGCCGTCTTAGTCCGGAGGCAATGGCGCTGGGCTCTCCTGCTATTCGCGCACCTCGTGGCTTTTTTCTCGCTCCAATCCCTGGACGCTGTGATGGCTCTCTCCGCCTGTGGGCGATCGTTGGTCGGCGGTTCGTATGCTGATCCGCTTCGGCATTACCGCCTCGGACTTGCGGAGGTTTACGGTCAGGATGCCGTTCTCCAGGGTGGCAATCATGTGGTTGGTATCTACGGGAAAGGGTAGCTCTAGGGTGCGTATGTAAGGCCCGTAATCCCACTCTTTCACCATGTAGTCACGATCTTCCTGTCCTGGGGTGCGGCGCCCCCGCAGAGTTAGAATGTTCCCCGACAGCGTAAGCTCCACGTCATCCGCCTGAAGCCCCGGCATCGGTGCGACGATCATGAGCCCTTCAGGCAACTCGAACATGTTAACCGGTATGTATTGCTCCTCGGCTAAGCCTCTCCGCCACCAGAAGGGTGTTCGGCCTGCCATCATCTCGTCGATTAGTTGCTCCACTGCCTCCCGCAGGGTAGTCCTGCGCAGAGGATCTGTACGCCTTATCGCCATTACTCGTCCCCCCTCTCGAATCGAACCGTGCCTATCGAGCTTGCACGTTCTGAGCCAGAAACAAGAGAGTCTCGCGGCTTCAGCCTGGGGCTCTCTTGTTGGTTGATGCATGGTGGAGCTTCTGCCAGGCCAGAAGGCTGATTACCTCCTGGACGACGTTGGCTGCGAGCATAGAGGTTATCTCCGCACTGTCGTAGGGAGGCGATACCTCAACCAGGTCAAAACCCACCAGCGGGAGAGACTTCAGCTCACGAAGCAGGTCTAGCGCCTGTCGACTGGTAGGGCCGCCGATTTCGGGAGTGCCGGTACCCGGCGCGTAAGCAGGGTCGACGAAGTCGATATCGAACGACAAATATACCTTATCGCCCACCAGATCAAGAATACCAGCGGCTACATCCTGGATACCCCGTCTGAAAAGCTCCTCCACTGTCACGACCGTCAACCCTGTAGCTCTGGCTTTCTCCAGATCGTCCCTATTGGGAAAGGTCCCTCGAATCCCTACCTGGACGGAGCGGTGTGGGTTAATCAGGCCCTCGTCGATAGCCCGCTTCATAACTGTTGCGTGGCTATATTCTTTACCGAACACCTGTTCCCAGGTATCGGGATGGGAGTCTAGTTGGACAAGTGAGACCGGGCCATGCTTTTTCGCGCAGGCTCGGAGCAGCGGGAGCCCAACTGAGTGATCCCCTCCTAATGCTACTGGGAAGGTATCGTTGTCATAGAGCACCGAAAGCTGCTCCTCTACCATGGTGTAGGTTTCTTCGATATCGAAAGGAATCAGGGCGAGGTCACCGTAGTCCACCGCCGAAAGATCGTCGAAGGGCTGGACGTCTAGCGCGTAGTTGTAAGCTCGGAGCAAACGAGATGCCTGGCGGATCCCCTGGGGGCCAAAGCGCGCCCCCGGCCGAAAGGTTGTGCCTCCATCATAAGGCACTCCGAAAATCGCGACATCCGCACCCTGCAGATTCTGTGTATACGGTAACCGCGCGAAGGTAGACAGACCTGCAAAGCGGGGGACGACATGGCCGTGGGGTCTGCGAGGCGTTTCTTCCAAACCAAAGTCGGACATAAAGCCACCTTCAAATAAGCCCCGGCACCTCCCGGGAGTCGGCTTTCAAGCTCGAGAGGCCCGAGGTGATTCTCGATGCAGCTTGATGCACTAAGAATGCCGCGAGCCGAGGTGGCCTAGAAAGGAAACGATGGCTAGCCGGAATTTTTTTTTATACGATCTTTTTCACCGGATCCAAGGATGCGGAACGAAAGGATCTGGTGGAGTATCCCTCTTTACTCATGGTAGTTATCGGAAAGGCTTGTAAAGACTTGCGAGGTCAGCTCACCGCCTAACA
>JBMNNU010000389.1:0-2919 GCA_050942695.1 Chloroflexota bacterium | reverse complement strand
AGGGGATGCATCCTTACCAGCAGAATTGGAGAAAGAGCTTTACCATATAGCCCAGGAGGCACTCAACAACGCGTTAAAGCACGCTCAAGCCGGCAGCATTAAGCTGCACCTTCGTTGTGATGAGCAAACTGTTATGATGGAGATTGTGGACGACGGCGCTGGATTTGAATTGGATGTGGCCGAAGACAGCGGCGGGATGGGTTTGCGCGGAATGCAAGAGCGAGCGACTCGACTTGGCGGTTATTTGACGGTGGAAAGCAGCCCTGGTGAAGGGACCAAGCTCAAGGTGGAGGTGAACCGGTGACGGACAAGAAGATACGGGTGTTGATCGCCGATGACCACTCTATTGTTCGCAAAGGGATCAAGGCTTTACTTGCGACAGAGCCTGATATCGAGGTGGTGGGCGAAGCATCGGATGGGCGCGAGGCTGTAGCCGAGGTGGAGAAGCGCCAACCCGACGTCATTCTGATGGATATGGTGATGCCCAACATGGACGGCATCGAGGCGATTCGTCGCATAACGGCCAAACAGCCCGATGCTCGCATCATGGTGTTGACCAGCTTCGCCACCGACGAGAAGGTGCTGCCCGCGATTAAAGCTGGTGCCCTAGGCTATCTGCTGAAGGATTCCGGGCCGGAAGAGCTTGTGCAGGCCATTCACCAGGTTTACCTTGGCCAATCTTCGCTCCACCCGAGCATCGCCAGGAAGCTGCTGCAGGAGTTCTCTCGCCCTGCCTCTCGCCCTTCGTCTCCGGAGCCTCTGACGGAGCGGGAGCTGGAGGTGCTGCGGTTGGTGGCAAAAGGGATGAGCAACCGGCAGATCGCCGACCAGATGGTGATCAGCGAGGCGACGGTGCGCACCCATGTGAGCAACATTTTGAGCAAGCTGCACCTGGCAAGCCGCACCGAGGCTGCCCTCTACGCCCTACGCGAGGGTATCGCCTCACTCGAAGAAACAGGGGGTGCGTAGCAAATCCAGTTGCTGAGTGTTACTCAAATTTCCTAAATGTAAAGAGCCTCTGCGCGGGGACTTATCCACCGATGATACAGATTGCACAGGTTAACCAAGAAAAGCGACATGGATAATCTGTGTATGCCGCTGATGTCCCGAGCGGGTGATGTGTTATCATTACATCATAAATGTGATAACATAGCGCAACAAGGAAGTGGAGAATGGTCCGAACGCAGATCCAATTGACTGAAGAGCAAAGCCAAACACTCAGGGAGCTGGCGGCTCGAGAGGGTATCTCCGTGGCAGAGCTGATACGGCGGTCGGTCGATCGGCTAATTGAAGAACTCGAACAAGATGAGAAATGGCGTCGAGCCCTATCGATAGTGGGGCGATTTGATGCCGGCCCCGAAGATGTCTCTGAAAACCACGACAATTACCTCGTCGAGAGCTACCTGTAGTGGCTGTCTTCGCCGATACATCGGCTCTTTATGCCGCTCTCAACGCCAGGGACGTCAATCATCTTGCCGCCAAGGAGGGCTGGACCAATTTGGCGGAGCAACGTGAGACTGTGGTTACCAGTAATTATGTGCTGGTAGAAACAATCGCGTTGATCGAGAGGCGCTTGGGATTTCAGGCTGTTAGGGATTTCATCTCCACCTTCTTACCAGTGCTTAACGTGCATTGGGTTGATCGGCACGTTCACGAGCGGGCGGTGGCAGCTCTTCTCGTATCAGGAAACCGTGACCTTAGCCTTGTTGATTGTGTTAGCTTTGAAGTGATGCGCAGCTTGGGCATCGATACTGCCTTTGCTTTCGATAAGCATTTCCAGGAACAGGGGTTTCGATCCCTGATTTAGTCGACGATTACTCTATGTAATCCGTTAAACCTTTAAACAGGTATGGCTTTGATAGATACATCATTTATCGTAGCCTCTACTACGTGTAAAGTTGGAAGGACCGCTCCGCAGGAGCGGTCCTTTTCTCGTAGATACAATCCCTACCTTATCCGATGGGCGAAAAATCGTTGCCTGGTAATCTACATCCTGCGGCTCAGACCGAGTGAAGCGTAACTAAATAGCCATTTCAGCCGTTTTTACTCGCAAACTGGCAGTTTACGAAAGGGGCAGGAGGTACGGTGCCATGGCAGTGCAGAGAAATGCCGTTGGAGATAACCAGACTGAAGCGCGGAACGATTGGACGGTGGTTTTACCCCTCTTGCTGTTACTGCTGGTTGTGCTCCTGTCTCCCCTACTATACGACCTCAGCCAGTCTCTGTAGCCTGACTTACAGATCGCAGCAGATGTAGCTAAGGGCGGGTACTGGGTACATTACGCGAGCGCAGCGTTGAGGCCTGGCGGGCGTAAACCTGCCAGAGGGCACGTTTGCGGGGGTGTCCCTAATAATTACTTTCCCAGGCAGTGATCAAAGAATATAAGGAGAGATTAATGGGAATCCGTTTTCAATCGGCGGTATTCTTCGTTCGCGACATCGCTGCATCGCGCCGCTTCTACGAGCAGTTGCTGGGCCAGAAGGTTCTCATGGATCACGGGCCCAACGTGGGGTTCGAGGGAGGGTTTGCGCTATGGCAGGTAGATCACGCCATGCAGATAGTCTATGGGCGCTCGCCAGTATCGGTTGAGCCGTTAGGTCGCGAGAACGCAGAGCTCTACTTCGAAGCGGACGACTTGGACGCCGCGTGGAGTATTCTGGCTGACGCTGATGTGAAGGTAGCTCACCCGATGCGAGAGCAGCCCTGGGGGCAGCGAGTTTTTCGCGTCTGCGACCCCGATGGGCATATAGTAGAGATCGGCGAGCCGATGCCCGCCGTCATCCACCGTTACTCAGCGCAGGGAATGACGCCAGATGATATCTCCGCCCGGACCAGCATGCCGGTGGAGATCGTCCGGCTGATCCTTAGGGAAAAACGCTAGGCACAGGTTTACCGGGTATTTCACTTATCGACCCCCTG
>JBMNNU010000388.1:0-2942 GCA_050942695.1 Chloroflexota bacterium | reverse complement strand
AGGTGTGTCCTCGCCTACTGAGATCCCCAGTCTGGTGCTTGCGGAGCTGTTTATTCTGAACAGTGTAATTGGGCTGGTGGCTGGCTGGCAGTTCATGCGCGTGGGTCTAGTAGCCGCAGTGGGAGTCCACTTCTGGGCCGACATTCTATGGCACGTGCTCTGGCCGATAGTCTAGTACATTATTGACCGCTGCATAGGTATCTAAAGGCGGGTCCAGGGCGCAGCGCCTGGCGGGGCTTGGGGTGTCCCCAATAAATTTACCTGTCTATGCAGAGGTCGATAATTGATCGATCCCGTTAGGAGCCAAGACGCATACCTCACAATGTAGCCGCAGGCTTTAGCTTACGCATTCCTCGTGATGAACTGCGATGTGGCCTCCCACGAGGCTACGCGCAACCTGATGGCCGTTAACAAAATAACCGAACGCACCTCATCTCGTGGTGGCCGGTCTGATCCGTCGGATGGGTCGGATCGGACTGATGGGTCGGATCGGACTGATTGGTCGGATCAGATCAGCCACAGCGTTACCCTGGGTGCTTTGTCGGCTTTAAATATCAACGGTCATCAGGTTGCGGCTAATTTATGGAAACACCCGCGTAAGCATGCTCCCCAGCACATCTGCGATCGAGGATACCCCTAAATCGCTAGAGACTGGTGAGGGGTATCCTCGAGTCATTTCATGAGGATTACTCTTCGGATGAGAAGTCTTCCTTAGACGCTCCACAGGCGGGACAGGCCCAATCGTCGGGCAGTTTTTCGAAAGGTGTTCCGGCGGGGATACCGCTCTCGGAGTCGCCTTCGGCTGGGTCGTACACCCACCCGCAGAGGTTACACACATACTTTTTCATCGGTTTACTCCATCAATCTCTTGGCTACCTGGACACCCAGGTCGAAACAGCGTGCCAAGTCATCTTCCTTGGGTACGAACTTGGCCTTGACACCTTCTCCCACTACCTCGATGCCCATGTCGGCCAATGCCTCACGGACCTGGCCAACAGATTCCCCACTCCACCCGTAAGAGCCGAAAGCAGCTCCTACCAGATTCTTCGGCTTCAATCCCTTGAGATAGGTCAGGATATCTGCTACCGCGGGCAGCATGTTGTTGTTAAGCGTTGATGACCCCACAACCAGCGCACCGGCGTCCAGAACCTCGGTAACGATGTCGCTTCGGTGGGACACCTTCAGCGGCATCATTTTGAACTCCACGCCTCCGGCTACCAGGCCATCTCCTATGCACCGAGCCATCAAAGTGGTGCTCTCCCACATGGTGTCGTAGGTTACGACAGCCTTTCTGGTTGCTTTCCGCTGAGCCCACTGGGCGTACAGCTTCAGGATCCTGTCTATGTCCCTCTGCCAGATCGGCCCGTGGTCGGGAGCGATAATCTTGATCGGAATGCCAAGGGTCCCAACTCGATCGAGCAGCTTGACGACCAGATGGGAGTAGGGCATCAGGATGTTAGCGAAGTACTTCGCCGCCTGATACTCCCAATCGCTCACCTCGACGTCGAATCGACCGCTCGTGGCCAGGTGCATGCCGAACGCGTCGCTGGAAAAGAGCAGCGCGTCGGAGTCCAGGTAGGAGAACATGCTCTCCGGCCAGTGCAGCATCCGTGTTTCCACGAAGGAGAGGTTCATGTTCCCAAGGCTGAGACTCTCCCCATCCTTGACCGCTGTGATCCGGCCTCCCAGGTCGAAATGCTCCGAGAGGTTTTTTACGCCAAGTGGGGATGCAAAGATCTTATCGGGCTTTACGGCTTCGATGATCTGCGGCAGGCAACCGGAGTGATCCATCTCCGCGTGATTGGAGACAATATAGCTGATATCCTCGGGATCGATAACCGACGATATGCGGGCTAGTAGTTCATCCTTGAAAGGCCCCTTGACCGTATCTACCAGGGTTATCTTGTCTGCCATAACCAGGTAAGCGTTGTAGGTTGTGCCCTGTTCGGTGGAGTACCCGTGGAAATCTCGGATACTCCAGTCGATAGCTCCCACCCAATATACGTGATCGCTTACCTTGATAGCTTTGAATGGTTGTTTCATTGCTCGGTCCTTCCATTGT
Source organism: Chloroflexota bacterium (assembly GCA_050942695.1). Lineage (GTDB taxonomy): Bacteria > Chloroflexota > UBA6077 > UBA6077 > UBA6077 > JBMNNU01. The sequence continues at coordinate 880 of JBMNNU010000388.1, read as the reverse complement.
AACTAGGACATCTTCGTCTCTTGGGGGAGCCTGAAACGGCAGGGTTTCTCCAAGTAACCGTATCAGGCTACCCTAAGGACCACGGCGGCGGATTGTTAACCTTTCCAGAGGCCGTGCAGATTGCAGTAGGCCCGGACCGTAACCTGTTCGGCAGAGGTGACAAAGGTGGCCTCAGGCGGGTCGCCGGGCTTGAGGAACTGCAGGCAGCTCTTTTCGCCGGCCTGCAACTCGATCCATTCGATGTAGTGCTTCTCTTCCATCGGATGGGCGGCGCTGCCAACCATCACCCTGTAACCGCCGTCGATTTTGGCGATCACCGGCACATGCTTCTCTCGTGAGGCGTCGACGGTGTTTTCCACCTGTAGTTTCATCGGCTCGCCGCAGCAGACGAGCTCACCCACACCACCATGAAGTACTTCGACGATGTTACCGCACTTACCGCATTTGTAAACTTGCAGCTTTGCAGCCATTTTTCTCTCCATATTCTCGTGTTAGTTCCAGATGAGGATCTCTTCATCCCAGATCTGTTCGAAATAGCGCTTGTGGCCGGCTTCCTCGGCTGCAAGGTTTTCAAACAGTTGCCTGATTGTAGCATCATCGACCCGTGCCGCAAGGTCGGTATACAGTCTTTGCGAGGCCAGCTCGCGGTGCATGGCTATCGTCAGTATATCCTGCCAGGTCATGCCTTTGGTCGGCTCCTGGGCAACTAGGTAGTCGGCTATCTTCAGGTCAGCCACCTTTTTGGGAGCATTGATGATGATGTTGGCTGGATCGAGTTTCTTCAGCCGATCCCTGTGCCCGGTCTCCATCGCCGCGATCTTCTGTAACTCCTCTACTAGGCTCTTGCTCTTCACTTTGTCGGCGATGTTCGTATAAAAAT
>JBMNNU010000387.1:0-2946 GCA_050942695.1 Chloroflexota bacterium | reverse complement strand
CGATGATAGCCTTCATCCGGCCGGGTACGATTTCGTAGTCGCGCAGTTCGTAAAGCATTTTTTCTCCTTGTACTGTTGCATGGCAGCTATATTAACGGTGTAGAATTGCCTAGTCATCGATATAAACGTCAAGGATTTTACTGTGGAGTCGTAGATATTGGCAATTGCGGAAAAAGCTGCCCACTTCCCCTGGATTATCCTGCTTGTTGCTGGGATGGCTCAATTAGGAAACGCCCTGGCAGGCCAGGGTATCGCCCCTCTAGCGCCGTTGATTCAACCTGAGCTAGGTTTGAGCAAGGTGCAGATCGGCATATTCTCCTCTGGGTTTTTTATCGGGTCGTGGGGGGTGCTGTTGATAGGTGGTGCCCTTATCGACCGGTTCGGTGTTCGCAGAATGGTGTCGTTAGGGCAGGCGATCATCGGTATCTCCATGCTCTCCATGATGGCAACGACCAGTTATTCTCAGGCGGTTGTAGTGATGATGCTGGCCGGCCTGGGCGGCGGTATCGTGATGCCGGGCACCACCAAGGCGATTTCGGAGTGGTTTTCTGCTAGGGCAAGGGGAACTGCGATGGGACTGAAGCAATCCGCTGTGCCCTTTGCTGGAGTGATTACCGCATCCACCCTTCCCACCATTGGTTTGGTGATGGGGTGGCGGGCTGCTGTAACGATAACGGGAGCAGTGATTGCGGCCGGAGGGTTGATTACCCTTCTTTACTATAAAGACGCGCCGCGTAAGTCGAAGGCAGCGGAGCCGCGCGCCAAATTTAGGGATGGGCTGAGGGAAACGATCCGGAACACGATGGTTTGGAGAGTGAGCGTAATCGGCCTGCTCTTATCTACCGTGCAGTTAGGGCTTACCGCCTACCTGGCCCTCTACTTTAAGGAGATTATTCTGCTAGCCACCATTCCCGATGAAACTGCCCGCATCGTCGCAGCAGGAGGATACCTGGCGCTATGCCAGGCAGGTGGGATATTTGGTAGAGTTTTCTGGGGATGGTTCAGCGACAAGTTTCTGCAGGGACGGAGACTGGTTGTGATGGCGACCATCGCTGCCGTTTCTGCGCTGATGTCGGTTGTCATCAGCCTTGGAGTTATCGGTTATCCAGTCTGGTTCTTGGTGGGAGTCGTATTCGTCTATGGCGTCACGGCTATCGGCTGGAATGGGCTTCAACACGTGCTGATTACGGAAGTGGTTGGCCAAAAGTACGCCGGAACTGGCGTTGGGCTTAGCATGACTATGAGCAACTTCGGCGTTATCGTGGGGCCGCCGCTGTTTGGCTTCGTAGCAGATATGTCCGGATCGTATCAGTTGTCCTGGCTCTTTCTGGCCTGCCTGTCCACTGTAAGCTGCATCGTTGCTATCTTTACGATCAAACGAGAGGGCGCCATCGGTGAAGCATGAGGCTCAGGCGAGATTGCGGGCTGTACTACTTGCGCTGATACTGTCTATCGGGGCACTATTACCTTCGGCTATCCAAGCTCGCGAGTTTCTAGTAATAGGAGAAGAGCCGGACCAGTCGGCGGGATATCTGGACCCGGATGCGTTGGCTCGATGGATCGATAACGAGGTGCTTCCAATTCCCGAAGAGGTGGCGCCCCCCTTATCGACGTTCAGGGCTCGAGGCCGGGAGGCCTGGGCGGGTTTCCGCGCTTCGTTTCCACGATTGCCGGTGTGGAATCCCCCGGGCGTGAAGCGGGTAGGGCTCCAGGCGGGCCACTGGGAGCACCATGATGCGCCGGATGAGTTGGCAGACCTCAGGAGCAACCCGGGCACTTATGGGGGGAATAGAGTCGAGTGGGAGGTCAATCTGGAGATTGCCAGGTTGGCGGCGGCACACTTGCGCAAAGCCGGGGTCGAGGTGGATATTTTACCGACGACCGTTCCGGTTCGTTATCGAGCCCACGCTTTCGTGTCCATCCATGCGGATGGGGATGCTCGCGGGATCATGAACGGCTTCAAGGTGGCTCGACCCGGCTTCTCCAGCATCCCAGAGATAGACGATCTCCTCGTGGAGGCTCTGAACGAAAGCTACGAGCCTACAACGGGGCTGCCCAGGCGTGACGAGCAGGTTTCGGTCCGTATGCGCTGGTACTACGCCTTCAACGCGCGAAGGTACCAGCATGCCGTTGCCCCTGGTGTGCCCCAGGCGATCATAGAGACCGGATTCCTGACGAGCATCGCCGACCGGCAGATCCTGATAGGTGACCCCGACCGGCCCGCTCGGGGTATTGCTAATGGTATACTGAAGTTCCTATGCAGTGGTCAATAAGGAGGATGATCCGTTGGTAATCGAAGCCAGTGAGTTGGAGGCGACGCGAAGGCTGGTCGAGGTCCAAGATCTGGTAGTCAAGTATGCCCACAGGGTGGTGTTGGAGGTTCCACACCTGGAAATCCACGAGGGCGAAATACTCTCGGTTATCGGCCCCAACGGCGCAGGAAAAAGCACTCTGCTACACACCCTCGCCCTGCTCCATCTGCCAGCCTCGGGGACGATGCGATTTGCTGGGCAACCGGTTAACCAGAATAGCGACCTCGTTGAGCTGCGCCGAAGAATGGCCGTGGTGTTTCAGGAGGCGCTGCTGTTGGATACAACGGTAATGGACAACGTCTTGACCGGGCTGCGGCTACGAGGGGGCGTGTCTCGCTCCGATGCCAAGGAGCGGGCGTACAATTGGATGAAGCGATTCGGCGTGGATCACCTTGCGAAGCGGCAAGCCCGCCAGCTCTCAGGGGGCGAGGCTCAGAGGGTTAGCCTGGCTAGAGCTTTTGTTCTGCAGCCTGAGCTGTTGCTGCTCGATGAACCGTTCGCAGCCCTGGATGCCCCTACACGAGCGAGCCTTTTCGAAGATTTCGAGCGGGTGCTGCGGGATAGCGAGGTAACTACGGTCTTCGTTACCCACGACAGGACGGAGGCTATGCGGCTGGGAGACCGGATCGCCGTA
>JBMNNU010000038.1:0-16782 GCA_050942695.1 Chloroflexota bacterium | reverse complement strand
GCGATGTCAATACCCCCCGCCGATAGATTGCAGTGCACCAATTGTGCCTAAATGCCAACCGCCTACACTGTAACCAGGGAGATCAACCGTGACAGGTTTTCGGCCTTATCTAGCAACTCTACCTCTTCTACCATCTGCTCGGCTTTCTCCTTGGGCAGCACAGGCAGCACCAGATCCATCACCTTATCGACCAGCTCATCGTCGGACAACGGGTTTTCCGGGGTGCCGGATGCAGCCTCCACCCGCTCCACCAATTCGCGGCCGTCTAGGGTGCGCACCCTCACCTCCGCCTGGCTCTCCTTCAGGCCTGGATCCACCACCGGGTTCACTCGATCCATCAACGCGACGACGTCGCTCCTTCGCACGTTCCGATCGGTGAATTGCGATTCCCTGGCGTTGCCCTCAATCAGCGCAATCGCCGCGCAGAAGTAGATGCTGAACTTGCCCTCTAAAGCGGTCTTCGGCTCCCGCTTGCCCGTCAACTCTAAAACCAACGGGTGCACTCGGAGCTCGATTTCTCGCACTTGAGATGCTTGTACGGACTCTCGTTTGTGAAGTCTCCTCATCCCATCGATGGTGGGATGGATGACGACGCCGCATGCGTAGGGTTTGATACCGTTCTCCAGGAAGAGATACTTCTCTCCCAATCGATCTACCGCTTTGGAAAGATCGTGCTCGGCGGCTAGGACCGAGCAGAAACCCCGTTTCGCCTCCAGCACCTGTTTTGAGGCGGTAAAGCCCTTCTGAGCCAGTAACGCGGATGACAGGCCGTTAGATGCCGCTTTTCCCACATGCAGCGATTTGGCCATGTAGCCGAACATCTCTCTGAGTCCCGACGCCTGTGTGCCGGCCAAACCAAGTGCGCACACTTGCTGCTCCTCCTCCAGCTTGAGCAGGGATGCAGCAGCAGCCGCTGCGCCGAAAATGCCCGCGGTGCCTGTAATATGCCAGCCAATATCGTAGTGGGCTGGGTATACGGCGGCACCTATCCGCAACTCCACCTCAGCACCTAGAGCGAAAGCTGTGATCAGCCTTTGCCCGCTCAATCCCTTCCATTCGGCTAGCGGCAGCGCCGACGACAAGGCCGGGCCAGTAGGATGGATGATCGTATCCAGATGTGTGTCGTCGTAGTCGAGCACGTGAGACATCGCCCCATTTATCAATGCCGCTTGGAGTGCTGATACCTTGATCCCGGATCCCAGGATGGAGGCTTGAGGTTGGCCTCCCATCTCTATAGCCGCATCGGTTAGGATCCGCACGACATCGTGCCGTGATGCACCTAGGGACACGCCCAGGTAATTCAGGATTGCTCGTTTGCTCTCGCGCACTACCTCCGGTGGGAGTTGATTAAAGGTCGTTTTCGCCGTAAACTGGGCAATCTCTTGAGTAACACCCATTGCACGCTCCTTTTTTCTTGGTGGCGCTATCATAGCCGATCCTACTATAATGTGCCCTTGTTTGGCACAGATGGGACGACGCGGCGTGACTTTTCCCTGGTGATTATGGTAAACTCGGCCGCGAAAATAGCAGTCCTGGCAACAGTGGAGGTTTTTCGCCGATGAAGCAGAAGGTGAACGCCTTTCTTGGATACCTCGCAGCCGAGAGAGGCTTAGCAGCTAATACGCTGGCCGCCTACAACAACGACCTTAACCAATTTGCGGAGTACCTGACAACCCACCAGACTATTGGCAAGGTCGAGCCGGTCACAGTAGGGGGCCACCAGGAAGACAGCGTATCGATCTCCGAGCTTGGCAGGGATTCGGTGATGGGCTTCTTTCTCCATCTGCGTGATAAGGGCTACACCCCCTCCACGATCGCTCGAAAAACGGCTGCTATCAAGTCTTTTTTCCACTTTCTAGCCTCTAAGGGGTTTATTTCGGAGGACCCCACCGCAAGTATCGATTCGCCCAGGATCAGCAAATCGCTGCCGCGCGCCGCATCGGTTGAAGAGATCGATGCATTGCTGGAGGCGCCTACTCGCTCAAGCTCACCTGAGGCCATCAGGGATAAGGCGATGTTCGAGCTGCTCTACGCTACAGGGATGAGGGTCACAGAGCTGGTATCCCTGAATTTAGGGGATGTGGACCTTTCACAGAACGTTGTGCACTGTACAGGGCGCTCCGCCGGAAAAGGTCCGAGACAGCGAGCAATACCGATCCATGCTACGGCTGCTAAATCGGTCCAGAACTATCTGGAGAACGCCCGCCCTGTACTTGCGCGGGATAACGATGAAACCGCGCTCTTTTTGAACCATAGAGGCGAACGACTAACCCGCCAGGGCTTCTGGCTGATCTTGAAGCAGTGGACACGAGAGTCTGGGGTAACCACGCAGATCACCCCCCATACCTTGCGCCACTCATTTGCCCTACACATGCTGAAAAATGGTGTTGATCTCCGAGCGGTCCAGCAGTTGTTGGGCCACGCTCACATATCCACCACGCAGATCTACACCTATCCTAGCGAGGACGGGTTGAAGCGGCTCTACGAAACGGCTCATCCACGGGCGAGATAGAGAGCGCCATGGCTGGCTTCGGGCGAGAAATGACGATTCCAGCGATTCGCGCCGTTCTTTTCGACGCCGGTGATACCCTGATACAGATGCCCCGCAACCCCGCGCTGACCCTCCAAGAGGTATGCAGGCAATGGGGCCTTGTCGTATCACTTGAAGATGCCGGACGAGCCTATCGCCGGTCGGAACGCTACTACTCGCTACACTATCTCACCTATAAAGGCGACCTGGGGGAGTTCTGGAGACGCTTTCACGGCGAGGCTCTGCTATCCCTCGGTATAGACGACCCCACAGGTGAGCAAGCCGATTATCTTTCCCACGTTTTCGGTAAGGAAGGGGTTTGGGCAGCCTTTCCCGAAGCCGCCTCCGTTTGCCAGCAGCTTCAGACTATGGGGATGAAACTAGCAGTCGTTTCAAACGGCCCCAACAACACCTCGGACCTACTCGCGCAGTGCGGGTTGCTCCACTATTTCGATCTGGTCGTTGCTTCCCAGGCTCTCGGCATCCAGAAACCGGACCCGAGAATCTTCTCATTTGCTCTGGACAGGCTGGGAGTCTCCCCACAAGAAGCCCTTTTCGTAGGCGATCTGTATGAAGTGGACGTGGTAGGGGCTAGAGCCGCCGGGATCGATGCTGTGATGATAGATCGGCATGGTAAAATCACTCAAGCCGACTGCCCCATCATCAGTAGCCTGGACAGATTGATCCCTATGGTTAAAGGCCGTCGGCCGTCGGCAGTCGGCAATCAGCCTGGAATGGTTGATCGTGATGGCAAAGAAAACGGATGAGCGATCCTGGTAGCCCATCACGGTGAAGGTGATAGCCACTGGCGAGAAAAAAGGGCTGAAAGCTGAGGGCCAATTTGTGATGTCTGATAGTTTATCCACAACCGAGTTGATCGACGCCGTAGCGCTGGTTTCTTCCCACACAGAATTGAAGCCTCAAGTGGGTGTGATTCTTGGATCTGGCCTTGGAGGGTTCGCCAACGAACTGGCTGATCCCGTAGCGATCCCTTATTGCGATATACCCGGCTTCCCCCACACGACGGTGCCTGGACATAGTGGAGAACTGGTGTTAGGCACCCTGGAAGGCGTTCCTCTGGCCGCCATGAAGGGTAGGCCCCACCTATATGAGGGCTATACACCCACCCAGGTTGGCTTTCCCGTTCAACTGCTCCATGCGCTTGGTGCGCGGACGTTGATAGCGACCAACGCATCAGGCGGCTTGAGAACAGGGATGGAAACTGGAACCTTCATGGTTCTGGATGACCATATAAACCTGCCTGGGTTGGTAGGACTCAACCCCCTACTTGGACCATCCGGCGGCCAGGAGAGGTTCGTTAGCATGGCAGCAGCTTACGACGAAGAGCTGCGGCTGAGAGCGCTGGAGGCTGGACGTAAGGCCGGGTTAAAAGTAACCAGCGGTGTGTATGTAATGGTGGCCGGGCCGAGCTACGAGACGCCTGCCGAGGCGCGCTTCTTGCTCGAAATCGGTGCAGACGCCGTGGGGATGTCCACGGTTACCGAGGTAGTGGTCGCCCGAGCGCTGGGGATGCGAGTTCTAGGGGTATCCTGCATTACTAACGTTCTGCTCGGCACCCCTGCCCGCTGGTCTGAAGGCCACGGCAGCGTAGTATCGGTAGCTGAAAGCTCTGCAGACGGCCTAACCGCTATTATTCGTGGCGTTCTCCGTTCGATGCAAATAATTGAAAGCTGATCGCTGATGGCTAAACGGATATCTATAATTTTCCTATTGCTGCTACTGATAGGGCAGACCTTTCTGGGACCTGAAACCGCCTTTGGCCAGTCCCTCTCAACTGTCAAGCCTACGGAGGAGGTTCTCGAGAGAACCGAAATGCCCTGGAGGGATATGGGTGAGTTAGCAGTTCGAGTAAAGGGAGTATCACCCGACACGTTGGTGCCGAGCTTGTCGACGGTTGCGCCCGAGCAACAGGTGGGCGACCAGACTAACTTTTGGGTGTCGGACGAAGCGAACAATAGGTATGTTGCTGTAAGAGCTGTCCTGCAGGCGGTAACACCACGCGTCTATATGTACGTTGAGAACGGCCTCGATCTGGATCAGGGTAAGCTCAGGGAAGTGGCTCGAACATTCGAGGAGAAGATCTACTCGGTCAATCGCAGCCTCTTCGGTCCAGAGGCTAGAGTCGGCCTGGATGGCGACCCTCGCATTACGATTCTCCACGCAAAAATCCCCGGCGTGGCCGGCTACTTTACATCCGTAGATAGCTATCCGCGAAGTGTGCAGCCTTACAGTAACGAACGGAAGATACTGTATATCAATGTCGACGCCGTTACACCGGGTTCCGATGAGTACTATTCGGTGCTCGCTCACGAGTTCGAGCACATGATCCATTGGAACACCAATAAAAAAGAGCAGACCTGGATAAAAGAAGGGGCCGCGGAGGTCGCATCAGAGGCTGTCTCCCTCCCCAGCATCTCGGGCAAGTACTTTGAGGCCAAACCGGATACCCAACTGACCGGGTGGACCAGCAGCAAGGGGGATGTAGCTTCCCACTATGGAGCAGCTTACCTGTTCTTGAGCTACTTCCTCGGGCGTTTCGGTGGCTATGAGGAGGCTGTTAACCTATTGACATCCGAGACACGCGGCTCTGAGACTTTCGACCGCTTCCTGGCCAGCCAGGGCCTGACCATGGAGGACGTATTCAATGATTGGGTTATCGCGAACTACCTCGACGAAACCGACGTTCGCGATCCCAAGTACCGATACGAAAACCAGGATGTGAAAGTTCCTGCTACCGATCGCGTTACCTCTTCTACGGGTTGGCGGGACCGCACTGTGAACCAGTTTGCCGCCGACTATATAGAGGTTAACAGCCGCTCTTCCAGCGCCACTATCCGTTTCCAGGGGGAAATGGGCGGCAGCGTGATATCTACGTTACCTAACAGTGGCAGCGCTTTTTGGTGGAGCAATCGAGGGGACATGGTAGACACCAAACTAACCCGCATCTTCGACTTGAGGGGGCAGTCCAAAGCAACCCTGAAGTTCTGGACCTGGTACGACCTCGAGGATGACTACGACTACGCCTATGTGATGGCCTCCAGGGATGGCGGCCTTACCTGGTCTACCCTACCTGCTGCCGGCACTACCAACTCCAATCCAAACGGCAATAACCTTGGGCACGGCTTCACAGGTAAAAGCGGAGGTGGCGAGGCCCCGCAATGGGTGCAGCAATCGGTCGACCTGACCCCCTTCGTGGGTGATATCACTCTGGTGCGCTTCGAGTTAGTGACGGACGATGCCTTCAACGCCCCAGGCTTTGCTGTGGACGATCTGGAGATCCCGGAGTTGAATTACAAAACGGACGCTGAAGCCGACAGCGGCGGTTGGTTTGCGGACGGCTTCGTCAGGACAGATGGGCAGCTTACGCAGCAATTCTCCCTTCAACTGATTCGATTTGGCGAAGAGATTACTGTGGAGCCTGTGCCATTATCCCCTTCGGGTGAGGCCACTATTCGGTTGGAGGGCGCCGATGGCCGAATGGAAAAGGCTGTGCTGGTGGTGTCGGCCCTCACCCGTTACACATCTGAGCCCGCTCGCTACAGATACACGGTGGAGATGGCCTCGTAATTAGCCGTTCTGGACTGTCCTGTAGGAACTTTATCTCATTGACGGCAGCATCCGGCTCCTGGCAGCATCCGCCTATCTGCTTTTTGGGAGAACCTCTCTGTATCTGTTATCTCAGATGTCTAGTCGAGAGCGTCGCTGCCTGGCTGCGGTGATAACAGTATGGGCGATATTGCTCTCCCTGTTCGTTTTCACCGCTAGACCCTGGTATCCTGACGCCCCCCTGCGCAACGATTTTATAGCCTTCTGGACGGGCGCGTCTCTGGTTCACCAGGGAAACGGCGCCGACCTCTACGATATGGAAGCCCAGGCAGCTTTCCAGCGGGAACTTCGAGCCAGGTTGGAGTTGGGGGCTTCAGGGGCGCGGGAACAGCGGCTGATACCCTACCACAACCCACCGGCATTGGCGCTGCTGATGGCGCCTATGGCCACCCTACCTTTCAACTGGGGTTACCTGCTGTGGTCAATCCTCCAGGCCGTCGCTTTCCTCGTGGCAGTTGCCATCCCGTTGCGAGGTTCTCCTGGTGGGAGAGGGTGGGCTCTCTTGCTGCTTACATTCCCTGCAGTTGCCGATACGTTAGTCTGGGGCCAGATGGTCGGCTTCCTGCTGCTCATATACAGCCTCGCGCTGGTAGCTTTGGGGGCTAATCGGCCGGTGCTCGGTGGTGCGCTGCTGGGGTTGCTCTGGCTGAAGCCCCAGTACGGGATGATCTTCCCACTGGTGCTGCTTATCAAAAGGCGCTGGCGTGAACTGGCCGGCATGGTGGCCACAGGGTCGATTCTGGTGATTTTTTCGTTTGTCGCCGCAGGCCCATTGGCGCTGCATCGTTATCTGGAGCTGCTGCAGCGTATCGGGGGTTACTATCCGCCTGCGGAGTCACTGGTCAAGGAGTACGCCATGGTCAACTGGCGATCTGCGCTGGCACATCTACTACCGGGTCTTCCAGAAACTACCGGGTCTTTCTTGGTGTTGTTGTTAGGAGGGGTGACAGTGCTGATCTCGCTGCTGGTTTGGCGAGGTGCTTGGGAGCCGTCCTCACCGCGCTTCGCTGGGCAAGCCCTGGCTCTGACGCTGGCTACTCTTATTGCTGCCCCCCACAGCCATTTTCATGGCACCGCTATGCTGCTGGCACCTCTAGCCCTGGTGCTGGGTCGAGTTGAGTTAGGAACGGGACTCTCACGGAAATGGCGGCTTATGTTTGCTGGAGGCTACCTTTTGGCTCTGGTGGTCTGGCCTTTTACCGATCTAGCCTGGCTAGTGGCGCCCTTCTTTATGTTTGCGGTACTGCTGTTGATCCGTGAAAACCAGATTTCAAAAGCGCTTCAATCCACATCTCCCTCATTGAGTTAGTACTCGCATCCTTAGGTAAGCGGTTATAAGTGTTGCACTAAACAAGATGTTGAAGGTATGCTTTATCTATAAGTACTTACGGCTACCTTTCCACTCTGTATCTTTGGAGCAAAGACCGGCTGTATTGAGAAAGGATACCGGTGATCTAGGGACACGCCAAATACTATGCGCAGGTGGTTGATCGTATATGGGAAAACCGCTACACCTCCTTATCATTGAAGACAGCGAGGATGATGCGGATCTCGTCCTGCTGCAACTGCGCCGGGGGGGGTATGCGCCCACCTTCAGCCGAGTTGATAACCCTGAGGATATGGCTCGCGCTTTGGAGCAGCAGCGTTGGGATATCGTTATTTCGGACTACGTTATGCCGCATTTCAGCGGCCTGGCGGCCCTCGCGCTTCTTAGAGCAAAGCAGATCGATATTCCATTCATCGTGGTCTCGGGCAAGATCGGAGAGGATGTAGCCGTCGAGGCCATGAAAGCCGGAGCTCACGATTACATCATGAAGGGCAACCTCGCCCGCCTGGTGCCGGCCATCGAGCGAGAGTTGAGGGAGGCCGCGGTTCGACGTGAGCGCCGGCAGATGGAGGAACAGCTCCATCGAGCACAACGATTGGAGATGGCCGGGATCATAGCTGGGCAGGTTGCTCACGATTTCGCCAACTTCCTAACCCCTCTTATGGGCTATCCACAACTGATCAAGAGGATGTTACCCCAGGGTCACTCTGCGGCTAAGTTTTGCGATATCCTGCTCCAGAATCTGCGCCAACTGTCGGCCATCAATGACGACCTGCTGACGTTGGGCAGGAGAGGGCGGGCTCACAGGGAGCCGATCAATATTAACGAACTGGTCGATCGTGCTCTGGCTCAGATTGTCGAACGTCCACCAGGCCTCGCTATTGAGGTTAACCTGTCTGCCGACCTCCCTCTCATAGAGGGCTCTCAGGCACAGCTCTTACGAGTGCTGGCCAACTTGATAACAAATGCTCGAGACGTGATGAAAGATAGCGGTGTTCTGGGTATCCGCACGGAGGCAGTCAAACTTGTAGAGCCCCTCGGGCGTTACAACCGCATCCCTCCAGGGGACTATATAATCCTCTCCATTAGCGACACCGGCTCAGGGATTCCCCAGGAAATTGCCGATAGGATTTTCGACCCGTTCTTTACGACCAAGCGCTCCGACGAGCACCGAGGTTCGGGGCTGGGCTTAAGCATCGTTCAGGCTATCGTGGCAGACCACCAGGGCTACATAGATCTGGAGACTACTATCGGAAGAGGCACTACTTTCATCGTATACCTTCCTGTTAATCGAACGACAGCCTCCCGGGTTGCGGCTGGAAGCAGTCCGCCCTCTCCTCCGGCATAGAGCAAAGCTCTCAAGGGGTGTCTGTAATCGCTTGATGAGCTTTGCATCTTCACCGATCCCTACAGTTGGAGACGCTGAGAATGAAACAGTATTTAAGACCCAGCGGCATCGAATGTGTAGGTAACATCACTTGGGGCACCCATCTATGCCAGTTCTACGAATCTAAGCAGGACCTGATCGATGTGCTGGTCCCTTACTTCAGAGCCGGCCTGGAGAACAACGAGTTCTGTATCTGGATCACTGCGGAGCCGCTGACCAAAGGGCAAGCACTAGAGGCAGTCAAAGAGGGGATCCCCGAATTCGACCGCTATCTCCAGCAAGGCCAGATCGAGATAATCCCGTATGACGCCTGGTATCTCCAGGACGGTGTCTTCGACGCGCAGAGGGTTCTCGACGGTTGGGCAGACAAGCTCAATCGAGCCCAGGAGCGAGGCTTCGCGGGCTTGAGGCTTTCGGGCAATACCTCCTGGCTCGATAAGGATTCCTGGAATGAATTCGTCGACTATGAGGAGCGAATAGACCAGGTAATTCACAGCCAGCCTATGATCGCTCTCTGCAGCTACTCGCTACAACGCTGCCAGGGCTCCGACGTTCTGGACGTGCTTCGTAACCACCGCTTCGCTCTGATCAGGCGGCGTGATGGTTGGGACCTGGTAGAGAGCTCCGAACTGAAACGCGCGAAGCAAGCGTTATTGGAGAGCGAAGCGCGGTTTCGCAGGCTCGCCGAGAACGCCCCCGATATCATCTTCCGCTTTGAGCTGGAGCCCAACCACAGTATCAGCTACGTAAGCCCAGCGGTGATGAGCATACTTGGATACGACCCTTCGGAGCTCTACGCGGACTTCGACCTTTTTCTCAGCTCTATTTACCCTGAGTATAGAATCATCTTTCAGGAGCTAATAGCCAACCCTTCGATGGCTAAGCCGGTGACCATCTGCTGCCAGCATAAGAATGGGCAGATGGTGTGGTTGGAGTTGCGTGTCGTTCCGGTTAATAACAGCTCTGGCCAGCTCGTTGCCACGGAGGGCATAGCTAGAGACGTAACCGAACGGTATTGGAACGAAAAGAGGTTGCAATTCGCAGCCGAGGTCAGTGCTACCCTGGCATCCTCTCTGGACTATGAGACCACTACCGCCCAAATCGCGCGTCTGGCAGTGCCCGACCTTGCCGACTGTTGCATAGTCGATGTGGTGGGTGAAAATGGTCCTCTCCAGCTTCTGACGCTAGCCCACAGGAATCCAGAGAAGGAGAAGTGGGCACGTGAGATCCGGCGCAACTTCTCGATTGATCCAGGTTCTTCGGCGGTAGGGCCAGCGAATGTTATCCAGACCGGCCAACCTGAGCTTTACCCAGATGTCACCGACTCGCTGCTGGACTCCTTGGCTACGAACGAAAATGAGTTGAAGATCCTGAAAAACGCAATACGTTCAGCTATAGTTGTTCCTCTTCAGGCTCACGGCCGGATCCTCGGAGCCATGACGCTGTTAACAACGGAAAGTGAACGGATCTATGGGCAATCCGATCTTGAAATGGCGATGGAGCTTGCCAATCGGGCAGCGGTGGCGATGGACAACGCACACCTCTTCCGTGATCGAGAGCGGACTGAGCAAAAGCTTCGAGAAACGAGTGACTACCTGGAGAAGCTGGTCAACTACGCCAACGCGCCCATCATCGTTTGGGACCCCTGTTTCAGGATCACACGATTCAACCAAGCCTTTGAGCGCCTTACGGGATACTCATCGAGGGAAGTACTTGGGAAAGACTTGTCCATGCTCTTTCCAGAGTCGAGCCGTAAGGAATCGCTGGAAAAGATAGCTCGCACCCTGGCGGGTGAGTACTGGGAGTCTGTGGAGATTCCCATCCTGCGGAGAGATGGTCAAACGAGGGTGGCTCTGTGGAACTCTGCCAATATATACGCCGAGGATGCAACCACGCTTCTGGCCACCATCGCTCAAGAGCAGGATATCACCGAGCGGAAGCTGGCGGAAAAGGCGCTGCGGGACAGCGAGGAGCGGTACCGGCTGCTGTTGGATGGGGCTCGAGACTACGCAATCCTCATACTCGACCCGCAGGGCCGAGTAGAAAGTTGGAGTTCCGGAGCCCAGAGAGTCAAAGGTTATCGAGAAGAAGAGATCCTGGGAAGGCACATCTCTTGCTTCTACACGCAGGAGGATGTGGAACAGGGTTTGCCGGAGCTGGAGCTTAAGCTGGCTGCTGCAAATGGCCGCTATGAGAGCCAGGGTTGGAGGGTACGAAAGGACGGGTCGCGTTTTTGGGCGGAATTCGTCATCACTTCGCTCCACGACGGCGAGGGCAAGCTCACCGGCTTCTCTATGGTCACCAAGGATGTGACCGAATGGAAGCGTTCGGAGGAGGAGCTGCGAAAGCTCTCGCGGGCTGTCGAGCAGAGCCCGGCCACTGTGGTGATCACCGACACGCACGGGAATATAGAGTACGCCAACCCAAAATTTGAGGAGACCACCGGCTATACGGTAGAAGAAGCCTTGGGGAAGAACCCTCGGATCCTGAAGTCGGGCCACACATCAGACGAGGAGTACAGGCAGTTGTGGGCAACAATCAAAGCCGGTGGTGAATGGCGGGGTGAGTTCCTCAACAAGAAGAAGAGCGGGGACTTGTACTGGGAGTCTGCCTCCATCTCACCGATCAGGAGCACCGATGGGACAATAACCCATTATCTGGCGGTCAAAGAGGAGATAACCGAGCGTAAACGAGCAGATGAGGAGATTCAGAAGCTCAATGCCGACCTGACGCAGCGGGCTAAGGAGCTGGATACCATCAACAAGGAGCTGGAGTCCTTCAGCTACTCCGTATCACACGACCTCCGAGCGCCTTTGAGAGGTATAGATGGCTTCAGCCAAGCGTTGCTGGATGAGTACGGAGACAGGCTGGATGACAAGGGGCAGCATTATCTAAAGCGAGTGAGAGCAGCTACCCAGCGGATGGCTTGCCTAATCGACGATATGCTGACGCTGTCGAGGGTAACCCGCCATGAGCTGATGAGGAAGGAGGTCGATCTGAGCGCGTTAGCAGCAGATGCCGCAGCCGACCTGATGAAAGCCGAACCGGAGCGGTGTGTGGAGTTTGTCATCGAGCCCAATGTGATCGCCTTTGGGGACCCCCGACTGCTAACCGCGGTATTGGAGAACCTGATCGGGAATGCTTGGAAGTTCACATCGAAGCATCCGCGAGCGAGAATTCAGTTCGGCACGATAGCGCAAGATGGGAGCACTGTGTATTACGTGCGCGATGATGGTGCTGGTTTCGATATGGCCTACAGCGAGAAACTGTTTGGTACTTTTCAGCGGCTTCATTCTCAATCCGAGTTTCGGGGTACTGGGATTGGCCTGGCCACGGTGCAACGTATCATCCACCGACACGGAGGCCGTGTTTGGGCGGAAGGTGCGCCGGAACAAGGAGCAACCTTCTACTTTACCCTAGAACCTGCCGCAACAACTAGTTAGGCCAGGGACTCACATCAAGAGGTAACGAATGAGAGACAAGATCATACTGTTAGTTGAAGATAACCCTGATGATATCGACCTGACCCTCAGGGCGTTCAAAAAGAGCAATCTGCTGAACGAAGTGGTTGTGGCAAGGGACGGGGTTGAGGCTCTTGAACTGTTGCATGGCAAGGTAGGGCAGGAAGGGAAGGGCCTACCGGTGATGCCTCAGGTCGTGCTTCTCGATCTGAAGTTGCCCAAGATCGATGGATTGGGAGTGCTGAAGAAGCTTCGTGCCAACGAACGAACCCGATTGCTTCCGGTCGTTGTAATGACCTCCTCCGGCGAGGAGCAAGATATGGTAGCCAGCTACAGCTTGGGAGCGAACAGCTACATACGCAAACCTGTAGATTTTGATCAGTTCCTGTCTGCCGTGCAGCAGTTGGGCTTGTACTGGTTGCTTCTGAACGAGGCGCCACCTAAGAGATAACGGTAACCCGCTTGCATAGGTGCGCAAATTATTGGGGACACCCCAAGCCTCGGCGTGTGGTCGGATCAACTTCCCAACCCGATCTGTGTTATCCTTTCCTCGATCGGGGCGCGAGCGAAGGCTTGAGCCCGGCAATCTGACCCGAGGCGGTGTGTATGTCAACGAGGCCAATTGACGCGAGATCCGGAGCAGGCCGTGTAAGGCTCCTCATTTACCTCTGCGGCCTGATGCTTGTGAGTTGGTTTGGGTCGATTATTATCCACGAGCTCGGCCACGCCGTGGCCGCAACGCTGCTCGGGGTCCCGGTGCAGGGGATCACGATCAGCCCCTTTGGGTGGGGCCGGACATGGTTTGCAGCGCAGCCCAGTGAATCTCTCAGTGTGGACTGGGGAATCATCGCTGCCGCGGGGGTCGGTACCTGCCTTCTGGTAGGCTACGCTCTACTTCTAACCAAGTGGCTATGGGCGCGGGGCCACCCAATCGTACAGCCGCTGCTGGCGATGGCTGCAGCCTGGCTGATCATAGTCAATCCCGCCTATCTCGCTCTGGGCTCCTTTGGGTTTGGCGATGGCGTAGGTGTCTCCATATCGTTTGGGCTTAAGACATCAACCGTTTCTTTCGTAGCCATCGGGCTGGTAATAGCGGGCCGGCGGCTCGGGGGGGATCTATTCAGGATCGCCTTTCAGCCTTTTAGCCGCTTTGGGTCGGCGAACCTGAAGTGGGTTTGGCACCGGTGGATCGTTTGGGTATCTCTCTTCTTCGTATACCAGATAGCGGGGATAATCATCTTCGGTATCGATTAGCAGCTTTTTAGGAGAAGATCGATAGATGCTGTTATCGTTGATGGATTATTAGCGATATGGTAAAATCTGAATGTTGCGGGGCGTAGCGCAGCCTGGTTAGCGCGCAGCGTTCGGGACGCTGAGGTCGGTGGTTCAAATCCACTCGCCCCGACTTCCGATACTTTTAGAGAGACTCGCCAGGAACTCCTGGCGAGTCTCTCTTTTTGCCCACGCATCGTGATTCTGCCGGAAGAAGTGACGAAGGTTTCCTTGAGCCGAAGCCCGATCACCCCTCGATCAGGATGGTTCACGTAAACGGTACGATATCTGCACGGAGTATGGGCGCCTCAAGCTTTCCGATCCGAGAGGGGTAGCCGTGCGAGAAGCCGGACGTGACGACGAAGGCGAGATCCGCGAACAAGCGATCGCTAATCGGTGGCCGTGGCTTCTGCCGCTTGCAGCGGGAATATTCCTGGGAGCGGCGGTGCTGGAGGTGTTCCCAGATGCCTTGATGATGGCTGGCGCCATGGCGTGGATATGGCTGGTGTTGGGGTTGGCGCTGTTCGTGTTTGTACGCAACGGCCTGGATTACATCGGCCAACGGGGCTTAGTATGGGTAGCGACGCTCGGCATCTGGCTGCACTCCTTTCTCGAGGGGGCGGTGACCGCTACAAGCTTTGGCGCAGGGTTCCTCGTGGGGCTGCTGGTGTCTGCTGGCCTCATTCTGCATCTAATCCCCGAGGTGGGGGCTGTGATCGCACTTCTCACCGCCACAGGTTTATCTCTACGGGAAGCGGTGATCCGCAACGTTATCACCTGGGCGTTCATCGCCGTGGGCTTTACCACGGTTTATCTCTTCCTGCCAAACCTGTCGCAGGCTGTGCTGGGGGCGGCGCTAGCTATTGGAGCGGGAGGATTTCTGTATCTGGCTTACCTTAGCTTCAAGGAAGCTCGTTGGTCGCCAGTTCGCAGCATTGCCGTTGCTGCATTGGGGGTTCTGCTGATCGGCGCGATCCGTTTCCTGGGTTAAAAGCCAGCCTCACCGGTGCATCCCCTAGTTGCCGCTCCGCTCCCCCATCACCGATTTACATCTGATCGGAAGCGGATGAGCGTCGTTGTTGCGTTACCTGGTGAGGCAGAAGGCAAATGCGAGCTGATTACGAAGGGGGCTGCTCAGGTTGTCCTGGAACGCTGCAGCCACATTCGGCACGGTGATCGGCCTGCGGATATCGTACCCGAGCGGGGTTTGTTGACAGAGCGAATAAATGCCGCGGCCGAAGCCGGCAACACGGTGCTAGCAGTAGCCGTGCGATCTCTTTCGGATTGCCGAACACCCACTGAGACCGACGAGCAGGACCTCACCCTCCTGGGATTCCTTATGCTGGCGGATCCTATCAGGCCAGGTGTCGAAGATGTGATGTATCGCGCCCGAAGGCTGGGTTTGGACGTCAAGATTGTAACAGGTGACGCGGTCCATACCGCCACTGCTCTGGCCCGTACCATAGGCTTGCCAACAGGAAAAGACGATATCGTGGTATGGTCCAACCTGCGTGATGGCGAACGAGTACCCGATGTGGCCGAGCGTGCCCATGTATTCGCCGAGGTCAACCCGGAAGATAAATATCGCCTGGTGCGAGCCCTTCAGCAAGGAGGGCATCGAGTGGCTGTCACAGGCGACGGGATCAACGATGCACCTGCGCTAAAGGTGGCCGATGTGGGGATCGCCATGCAGAGCGGCACCGACGTGGCAAAGGATGCCAGCGACCTGATCCTGCTGGAAAACGACCTGGGCGTAATCGTCGACGCGCTGAGAGAGGGCCGGCGAATTTTCGTAAATTTAAATCGCTATCTGCTCTACACTATGGCCGGTAACTTTTCCACCATGCTGATCGTCGCAGTGGCCTCCCAGCTCCTGGACTTCCTGCCCCTATTACCAGCCCAGGTGCTACTTTTGAACTTCTTGACCGACCTACCTATGCTTGCTGTTGCCACCGATCGGGTGCCTACGCGCCAGATAGCACGACCTCTCCATTGGGATATCCGGCCGATCGTCGATCCAGCAATATATCTCGGATTACTCAATGCCCTATTTGCCTTTGGCTTTCTCCGCTTCTTCCAGGCTACTCAACCGGACATACTAAGGACAAGTTGGTATCTGTTCCTCGTTGTCTCTACCACATTGTTACTATTTCCAGTCAGGAGCAAGGGGCCTTTCTGGAAGGACGAACTACCCAGTGTGCCGCTCTTGTTAGCAACAACCGGCTGCCTTGTGATCGGCATTCTTCTGGCGGAGATCCCTTTCTCGCAAGCCCTCTTCGGGTTCGCACCTCTTCCTGTCACGATGCAACTGGCTATCTTTGGCTACTCCCTGGTGTACCTGCTTCTTGCCGATATTCTTCTGCTCTCGTACTACACCACACTCGGGCAACGAGATAGGCAGGCCAACAGGGCGGGGATTAGGTGTCAAGAGCTGAATTCTTGGTATAGCTTGTGCCCTCGGGTGGCAATCACCCAGTAAGAGCTGTGGTTGGAGGATACACTGAGGGTAGTAGCCGCGGGATCCGCTCTGATAGCTACAATGAGTTTCGAGTTGCTCAAACTACGCTAGGCCGAAGGAGTCGCGCGGGTCCGCACTACGTTCTCGTTAGCTATGCAGCAATCTTGTGAGGGGCCGGTGAGCTCGACAGGAGAAAAAAACTCTAACCACGCGCCGCCGGAGGGTGATCAGCCCATCTACGGACTATCCAACGACGAGGTAGGGCAGAGGCGTGCGCAGGGCCTTGTGAACCGCGTTCGCATCACCTCCAGCCGGCCGGTCGCTGACATCCTTCGAAACAACCTCTTCACCCTCTTTAACGCCATCCTGGTCGTGGCGGTGGCGCTGCTCCTGGCGGTGGGCCAAGAGCGTGACGCCCTCCTCACCGGAGGACTCGTGCTGTTCACCGTTGCCGTCAGTACCGCCCAGGAATTGGTAGCAAAATTCCGGTTGGACCGGCTCGCGCTGCTCGCTCGTGCCCCTGCCAGGGTTATCCGTGGGGGCGTCGAGCTCCAGATCGACCCGGGAGAGATCGTCCAGGGCGACTACCTGGCGCTCGAGCGAGGCGAGCAGGTCGCAGCCGATGGGCATCTCGTCCGTGCCGATCGGCTGGAGATCGACGAGTCGTTGCTGACCGGGGAGGCCGAGCCTGCCGAGAAGCGTACGGGTGACCAGATACTC
>JBMNNU010000037.1:0-16822 GCA_050942695.1 Chloroflexota bacterium | reverse complement strand
CACTCGAGACCGATATCGGGTTGGCCGTCATCAGCCAGATGGAGGATGGCGCCGGAGACAATCGGCATCAAGGGGTGGTTTACTGCGCGGTTGATATGAAAGGCGCTATCACATCAACAACTAATCGCTATACCACTACCGAACGCGAGGTGCGGCGTAGAGCGGTCTTGGACGCCACAGATATGCTGAGGAGACAACTGCTGCCCAAGTAGCGTTTTGGAAGCCGAGTAAAATCTAAAGTTGCTATTGGAGGGGTAATTATGCCGGTTATTCGTGTATCTATGTGGACTGGAAGGACTAAGGAACAAAAAGTAGCGCTGGCCAAAGCGATCACAGACAGCTTCGCCGAAATAGCCCAAACGAAACCTGAGGCAGTAACGATCATCTTCGAAGAAGTGGATAAATCGAACTGGGCTCATGCTGGAACCCTGGTATCCGACCAGTAATGACGGGCGTCCTCGTTTGAGCTACCATGAAAAAGCATGCTTCTCGACAGAGAAATGTGGTATACTAACTGTCGTAGGCAGCGCGATATCTCTTTGCCTGATGGCAAGCAGCGAATGCAGGTAACAGCGGATTGATGCGGTAAAAGCCCGCCGTATACCGTTGCTCGCTGGACAAGCGCCTGTAGCTCAGTGGATAGAGCAGCGGCCTTCTAAGCCGCGGGTCGGAGGTTCGAATCCTCTCAGGCGTGCCAACTTTTCATACTCAAGCAAAACCCATCTCGGAAGTTTCTTCAGTTATCTAATTGCTCCCTCCATCGATTCCTTATTGAATATGAATGCTGTTTCTGGAGGATATGGAGTTGGAGAAATACTCCATGGCTTTGGATGTCTTGGAGCGCGAGCCGGCGCTGTTCGAAAGGTTAGCTATCGCCGCAAGTTCAACTTTAGAGCGAGATGAGTTACTACAGCTCATCTTTGCGGAGTTGAACCGCGCGCTCCCTTGCCGGTTTCTCGGGTACTGCTGGCGCGATTCCAGTGGGGACCTCTTCATGACCGCGGTCATCTCGCATGCGTCCGGAATAAAGACCGAGCAGATCAGGATATCCATAGACCCGGAAGAAACGGAAGAGATCCCTCATTCCTACTGCAGCAACGACAACTCGCGAAGCCCCTATTCCCTGCTGCAGTGGATGTATGCCCGCGGTTTCGCATCATCGCTCGTTGTTCCAGTCGTGGTAGCCCAGCAAACCCTTGGAAAACTGATCGCAAGTAGGTACGAGGCGCATGCTTTTTCGGCTAATGAACTCAAACCCCTCATCCTGGCTGCCACTCTGGTTGGACCTGCTCTAAATAGCTACCGATTATATGAGCGATTGGAAATCGCGCACAAAGATTTGACAGTTGCGAGAGACGAATTGGCGCGATCCGAGCGGCTGATGGTCCAGGGCGAACTGGCTTCCGGAGTGGCTCACGATATTAACAACATCCTCTGCTTGATCGCTGCTCGAGCGGACCTCTTGAAGCTGCAGGGGCTTACGACCCAAGCAGTAGCTTCGGTAGATGCGATAAGACAGGCTGTGGACGATGGCGTTGCTGTCCTTCAGAGGATGACCCAGTTCACTGGGAAACAGCGACGCCAGGAGTTGGTGGTCCTGGACCTCAACAACATCGTCCAGGATGCGATAGAGATGACTCGACCTCGTTGGCAAATGTCCACCGAGAAGAAAAAAGCCCCCATCAAGCTGGGATTCAAACCAGGAAAACCAACAGTCGTTATGGGAATACCCTCGGAGTTGAGGGAGGTGTTGGTTAACCTGGTGATTAACGCGGTAGATGCCATGCCTAACGGGGGAAAGATCCACATAGAGATAAAACACGATGGGAAATGGGCTGTTCTCACTGTGCTCGATACCGGTTATGGTATGGATGAAGAAGTAAGACAGCACATCTTCGACCCGTTCTTCACCACAAAAGGCGATGGAGGATCGGGTTTAGGGTTGTGGGTTTGCCAGGGCATCGTTGCGCGACATGGGGGAAATATCCAGGTGGAAAGCCGCTTAGGCGAGGGGAGTTGTTTCATGGTTAAGCTACCGATAGCTAAACCGGTGCCTCAAGAGACTCGGAAAAAGAGCATTGGGCAGACACATTCCATCCTCGTGGTTGATGACGAGGTAGGGATCGGGGAAACCGTCAAGCTTTCACTAGAAATGGTTGGCTATCACGTTGTCTTCTTTTCTGATCCACGCAAGGCGCTCGAACATTTCGAGGCCAACACCCCCGACCTTGTGATTACCGATCTTCGCATGCCCGGCATGAGCGGCTGGGAATTGGCGGCTGAGATGAAACGGATCAGCCCGGCAACCCCTATCATCGCACTAACCGGTTGGCCGGTTGATTTAGTTAGGGATGGGCAACGCAACTCTAACATGGAAGCAATAATCCAGAAACCGTACAAGGTCAACGAACTCAGGGCTAAAGTGGCTAAGATTTTGTCACAGAAATCGAAAAACTCGAACTAGCGCTGATACAGCCGCCGGGTCAAAATGAGTATCTGAACAACGTACGATCTCTGCCAGACAACTGCTCGCCGATCTGCTTGATCTGTATGGCCGGTCGGATGCCATAGCGTCGTAAGCATCGGCCACAGCGAGTACTCTGGCAAGTACAGGTATCTGGTCCTTGGTCAAGCCATAGGGATATCCGCTTCCGTCTAGCCGCTCGTGATGATAACGCAGGGCTGGCAACGCTTCTCCAAGGAATTGATAACCGGCTAGCATCTGGTAGCCGATCTCCGGGTGGGTCCGGATCGTCTCGGCTTCTTGCGGCGTCAGGGTTGTGGTTTTCATCAAAATGGCGTTGGGAACCCCGATTTTGCCGAAGTCGTGCAGGAGCGCCGCCCTTTCTAGGGCGCATCTTTGCCTCACCGTCATCCCCATCTCGATGGCTAATTCGGATACAATCCGAGCTACCCGGCGGCAATGGTCATACGTACATGGATCTTTGGTATCGATGGCATTGGCCAGTGTTTCAACCTTCGCATCAAGCGGCTCTACCCGATTTCCCATGATCATTTTCCCCAATATTACCTGCTCCGCCAAAGTGGTTCTGATGGGTTGCCTACGGCAACCCATGCCGGAAGCGCGGCCATCTTGCCCGCCCGATTCCCTGGGGGCGCGGCTGGCCCGCCCGTCCTCAGTTTAGGGGCGGCGGGACGCCCGCGCTCCAGTCAGACGGCTTCGCCGTCTATCAAAACCAGTTTGGTCGTGTATTAGCCTGATTTGTGCAGCGTTGATGTTACCCAATTACAGGGGGATGTGAGGGATTGCCGATAGTCCTGAATCCGGTGGGGACGGTGGTCCTAATTGAAGCCGAAACGTGCTCTACTGACCGCTGGATAGACCGCTAAACTGCGAGACGCATCTCGCGGCATGTAGTGGGCGCCCGAGAGGCCACGGGATTATGATCGTTGATATTTAAAGCCGACATAGCATGCAGGTTAACGTAGTGGCCGGTCTGATCCGACCGATCAGTCCGATCCGACCAATCCGACGGATCAGACCGGCCACCACGAGACGAGGTGCGTTCGGTTATTTTATTAACGGCCATTATCCCGTGGCGCGGAGATCAATGAGGCAGAAGAGGAAGTGCGATCTGAATAGTCGTGTGTGCCTGATCTGTATCCATGGATACAGTCCCACCAAGAGGTTTCACACGGTTACCGATCCTCTGTAGCCATACCGATGCAGGGCAATCCGGCGTTAACGGCTGAGTAGCTTCGAGAGCGCCACTGTCCGAAAGAGAGGCGATTACTCTCTCTTCATCAGATTCGATCTCGATCGAGACCCTCGTGGAATTCCCGACCTTTCCTATGGTGCTCAATCGCTCTTGAATAACGCTAAACAGCGTGGATTGAACGTCAGGAGAGAGAGACAGGGCAGCGGGCAAAGACAACTCTACGTCGATATCTGTTTCCTTCGTAAAATCTCGCGCCAGCTTCTTGATAGCCGGAAGCAGCCCTAAACCTACCACTCCAGGGGAGCGTAGAGTGGCGATCGAGCGCCTAAGTTCGAAAACGCTGGATTCAAGGATAGCCATCACCTTTTGGATCTCACTCTTCATGCGCGATGGATCACTTTGAGAAAGGCGAGAGATAATCTCCATCTTTAACATCAAGAGAGCCAGATTCTGGGATACACCGTCGTGGATTTCTTGAGCGATGCGATTTCTCTCTTGCTGCAAAATGAGATCCTGCGACGCTAAGAGGAGGTCGACAGATCTAATAATGAGGCTGATCTGAGAAGAAAAGGAGGCTAACAACTCCTGTTGGCGCGATGCCAGTGGCCGGCAATCGTTAAAAAGGAGAACGATGCTGCCTACGTGACTATCCTGGCTCCGTATATGGGAGATGGCGATCCTACCGATCGCACTATCTGGCCATACAAGGCCGGCAGGAGCATCATCGATCCCAAAGTCACTCACCGTCGGCGCCGTATCTCCATTGTTGGAAACCCATAGAAGATCGCTGGCGGATTTCGGGCTTAGTCCTCGCCACGCTCTAAGCTCCAGCTTATCGTCGACACGGCTAGGGGTGAGAAGCCAGCATCCTTCGCACGCGAACAACGGCACGATTCTCTCGATGATGCGATCACAGATCCATTCTATCGTTAGAGGCGTGCTGGGGGTTTGGGCAAGCTCAGCGAGAAGGTTAGTAAAGGAAAGGGTATCAGGGTGGTTATCTATCGGGTGGCTATTTTTCCGGGAAGACACCATGCGTTATTACTCCAAAAGCCACTAAGGAAGCGATCAACGGAGAAGATGGTACACTGAAACATTCCTTGGGCACAAGACGTCTTTCTATTCAAACAAAGTGCTTCGTCTAACTCAACTTTGTGGTATTATGGATGCACTTTCATCCAGATACTCTCCAAATCCCAACAATGCCCAGGAGGGCTTTTGATGAAAAAACTACGCGTGTTGATAGCAGATGACCATACCCTATTCCGAGAGGGGATGCGGCAACTCCTCGAGATGGAACGTGATATCGAGGTTATAGGTGAAGCTAGCGACGGTATCGAAGTGCTAGCTCAAGCCCGAGATCTACAGCCTGATGTGATTCTGATGGATATCAACATGCCCGTAGTAAATGGGGTTACAGCCATCAGCCAGATCCTTGCCGAAAGGCCGGAGATCGGCATCATCGTCCTGACTATGTTTAAAGAAGATCAGTACGTCTTCGATGCGATGCGAGCTGGTGCGAGGGGATATCTGTTAAAAGACGCCAAACCTTCGGACCTGATTTTTGCAATTAGGATGGTGGCGCGTGGAGCGTCGCTGATAGACCCCCGAATGACGACTACAGTGTTGAAAGAGTTCAGAAGACTCGCCTCTCAGGTAGAACCCGACCAGGGGGTTGGAGGATTGACCCCCAAAGAGCTCGAAATCCTGAAACTGCTGGCCACGGGGCTCAGCAACAAGGAGATCGGGCGAAGGCTGTGTCTGGCAGAGAAAACCGTCAAAAACTATCTCTCCACCATCTTCCAAAAGCTTCAGATAAACGACAGGGTCCAGGCTGCTATCTATGCCCTTCGCCACGGATTAATAGCAGAGCAAGAGAGCTAAAGCCCTTCGTCCCTACCCCATGTGACCTTCTACAAGATTTCTGATGGCCGTTGTCCCTCGAAATAAGGGACTTTAGACCCTGAAACCCCATTAATTATCACGTTAAAGTACCCCCCGGAATGCATTGATCCGTTGATGCAGCAAATCGTGATTCCAGATGGGAAAGGAGTAAGACGGAATTGAGTACTGCACAGATGGTTGCCGGTCGGGTGCAGATTAATCCGCCATTGATCCATTCCATCCAAGCGCGCCGCAATACCAGTCAGATCCGATTATTTATCGCCGACAACCACACATTGTTCCGGCAAACATTGCGAGCCTATCTGGAAATGGATGGTGGTTTCGTAGTCGTGGGGGAGGCTTCCAACGGAAGGGACGCCTTACGTGCCATTGAGCAATCACGCCCCGAGATTGCACTGATCGATCTTTCACTACCTCTCCTTAATGGACTAGAAGTCGGGAGGAGGGTAAAGAGAGCTGGCATCTCTACCAGGGTCTTGATACTTGCTTCACAGGGGCAGGAGTCCTTACTGCTCAGATGCCTAGACACCGGGGTTGCTGGCTACCTCATGAAGGAATCTGATCTTCAAGAGCTTACTGTAGCCTTAAGAAAAGTCCATGCAGGCTACTCTTATCTGACTCCTAGCCTCGAGGGGCGTCCATTGGACCACTACATACGCCGCTTCAAGATTGACGATAAGCGCGTCGGAGAATCTCGCGACCTGTTGACCAGCAGGGAGAGGGAGTTGCTTCAATTGGTAGGCGAGGGCTACAGCAACAAAGAGATAGCAAAGCAGTTGTGCCTGAGTGTAAAAACCGTAGAAGCCCACGAAACCAATATATGCAACAAGTTGAACGTCAGGGGGCGTGCTGGCCTGATACGACACGCCATCGCCGCCGGCCTATTAGGCATTGCGGGGTAGATGCTCATGATCAAAGTGACGAGGCTAGACGGCTCTGTTCTGGTGATCAACAGTGACCTGGTAGAGACTGTAGAAAAAACGCCTGATACCGTTGTGACCCTCATCAATGGGCACAAAATGGTGGCTAGGGAGAGCGTCGAAGAACTCGTCGATCGCGTCATTGAGTTTCGTAAGAAAACTCACCTCTGCCCGCTGCTGAAAGAACAGTCATCAGCCGAGCTGGTGCAAAGGTTAGCCGGGCACGAATTCGTTAAGTGAGGTTTCTGAGTGAATATTACCACCCCATTAGGATTAATCATCGGCTTCGGGGCTTTGATCGTCGGCCTTATGTTCGAAGAAGGAGAGCTGCTCTCCTTCGTGAAACCATCAGCCGCAATGATAGTGTTCGGGGGCACCTTCGGTGCTGCCTTGATCAGTTTTCCAGGTTCGATCGTAGCCCAATTGCCGAAAATGATACTTAAGACCTTTGTCAACAAAACTGAATCCACTGTGGAAATATCGAACGTGCTGGCTCGCCTAGCTGAGAGAGCCCGGAGAGAGGGGCTTTTAGCGCTTGAGGAAGAAACTCCCAAGATCGAGAACCACCTTCTTCGCAAGGGCGTGATGCTGGTAGTGGACGGCACAGACCCCGACCTGGTTCGAGGCGTACTGGAAACCGATATCTCCGTACGACAGCGTGAAGAGGAAAACGGGATTGGATTGCTTGAAGCGATGGGCGGCTATGCGCCGACAATGGGCATCATAGGGACGGTCATGGGGTTAGTCAACGTATTGAGCAATATGACTGACCCATCTCATCTGGGTGAAGCTATAGCGGTTGCATTCATAGCCACCTTTTATGGGATCGGATCTGCGAACCTTCTATGGTTGCCATTGGGCTCGAAACTGAAAAAGCAGGTCGAGAGCGGGCATCTCCTGGATGAGATGATTCTGGAAGGGCTGGCTTCAATCCAGTCTGGCGAAAATCCGAGAATTCTAATGGAGCGATTGCAGCCATATCTGCCCAAGAACGAGGCGGGGAAGGCTGAAAAGGAGCAACAAGCTGATGTCGCCGGTAACAGGGTCCGGGAGGGCTTCCAGCCGAGCTAGAGTCCAGGTAAAAGTAAAAAAAGATAACTCCGAGCGCTGGCTGCTCACCTACTCTGACCTGATTACCTTACTGCTGGCCTTCTTTATCGTGATGTATGGGATGTCCAGTGCTGACGTACAAAAATTTTCTCAATTGGCAGCCTCGATGAAAAGAGCTTTCAACGTGGATGTTTTGGAAGGTTCACACTCCACCAGCATTTTGGATCAATCGAGCGAGCTCCCAATCCAGATCGAAGCCGGACTGGAGGATCAGGCTGGCCTTGGCGCGACAGAGTTGGACATCATTTTCAGCGAGATGGGATGGGTATTCCAGGAAGAAGGCATCGAGGACAAGGTGACTATACAAGTTCGGCAGGAAGGAGTTGCGATCAGCCTTTCCGGCAATCTCTTATTTACGTCCGGTAGGTCAGATCTGCGCCCGGAGTCTGTCAGGCTTCTCTCGTCTATAGCGAAGGCTATAGCACGCTTGCCAAATCAGGTTCGCGTGGAAGGCCACACCGACGATATTCCTCCAAATAGCAGCTTTTTCCCCACCAATTGGGAGCTGTCCTGCGCCAGGGCTGTCGCGGTCGTGAGATTTTTCACCGAAATCGAAAAAATAGACCCGAGCAGATTATCAGCCGTGGCCTACTCGGAATATCGACCGGTAACGCCCAACAACTCGCCTCAAGGGCGAGCTCGCAACCGTAGGTCGGAGATCCTGATCATGTATCCGCCCTCGGTGATGAGTAGCTCGGCGACTTCGACGGCGGTTGCTGCTGAAAATATAAACAAGGAGAGTAACAGTGCGGATACCACGCGCTAGCATTTACGGAGCAGGGGTAGGGCTGGGGATCGCTTTAATCGCCGGGGTTTCATTTTACCTAGGAGCCGCAACAGCGCCTAGGCAAGCGAATGCTGAAGTAGGGCAAAGCAAGCAAGCTATCACAGCCCCAGGCCCGATGTATACGTGGAAAGAACGAGTTGTGAATCTCGCCGACTCGGGTAGCCGCCGCTATCTGAAAGCTGCCATTTCTATCGAATTTATTGACACCGAGCTCGAGATGCAAAGAGCGTCGGCGGAGGAGCGCCAACAGAAGCAGGAAGAATTCAATAAACAGCTCGCCCATCAGGAACCGTTGATAGATGATGCAATCATCGCTCTCCTATCTAGCAAAACCACCTCAGATATCGCTAGCCCCGAAGGAAAAGCCGTGCTAAAGCAGGAGATCAGGGAGTCACTAAACAACATCCTGGGGGGAGAGCGCGTGGTAAATGTGTATTTCACCCAGTTTGTCATTCAATAGGAGCACAACAAACCGTGATGGACCCCAGCTTCGAATCCACAACACTGTCCCAATCTGAGATCGACGCCCTTTTATCGAAACTTGCCTCGGGCGGAGACGAGGAAGCTGAAGCAGAACCCCAGCAGTCCTGGAAGATGGTTAAAGTCTACGACTTTCGCCGACCGGACAAGCTGTCAAAAGACCAAATGAGAACCCTGCAGCTTATCCACGAAACCTTCGGTAGGCTGGCCGGATCTTCTCTTTCGGCATATCTGAGGTCTGCAGTTCAATTCAACCTTGTGTCCATCGAACAGGGTGTATACGGAGAGTATGTGGAGAGGGTTCCAGAAGGCACGATCTTACACATCTTAAGCATGGATCCCTTGCCAGGCAACGTGCTAATCGGCATCGACCTATTAGCAGCAATGGCGGCTGTCGACCGGCTCTTAGGGGGAGCTGGAACCCCGCCGGATACTGTGCGCTCCTCTACAGAAATCGAACTGGCTCTCATCCATACGCTGGTTACAAACATGCTCCAGAAGCTGACCGAGGCCTGGGGGCGTGTAGTTGATCTGCAGCCGTTAATCCGCGATGTCGTGCTGGACCCAAGATATGTGCAGGTGGCGCTTCGTAGCGATCCAGTGGTGGTGATAGCTCTAGAGATGAGCCTATCCCATTGCTCCGGAACCGTGACCCTGTGCATTCCTTACGTTACGATCGAGCCGATACTTCCCAAATTGAATGCTCAGCTTTGGTTTGCTAGCGGGCGGTGCGGGGACGATATCAAGACATCCGAGATAACAGACAGCCTGAATAACGTCGAGGTCGACATGAAATCGGTGCTGGGTGAAGTATCAATTACCTTGCGCGAGCTGCTAGATCTCAAAGAGGGTGATGTGATGCTGTTAGATCGGACTACTAGCCAACCGGTAGATCTGATAATCGGCGGAAAGCGTAAGTTTTTGGCCAGACCTGGTTTGGTAGGGAAAAAGATGGCTGTTCAGATTGTCGGTAAGGCAGAAGATGCTCTGCTACTGGAGGAGTTTTCCCAATCGACCCGCAACCAGTAAAGGTCCACCTGTATAAGGCTTGATACCCCATAAGATAAGGAGGGTAGTTAAGTGGACGATTTCGAACAAGAAGAAGCTAACATCAACCCAGCTATGTTTACATCATTTGACACAGAGCCGGAACAGAAGCAGCCGAACTCTATCGATCTCCTGCTCGATGTGCCTTTACAGATAAGTGTGGAGCTTGGAAAAGCTGTCATGACCATCAAAGATGTTTTGGCTTTGGGGCCGGGGTCGGTGGTAGAGCTGAACAAGATGGCCGGCGAGCCTGTCGACATAGTCGTCAACGATAAGCTAATCGCCAGAGGGGAAGTCGTCGTAGTGGACGAGAACTTCGGCGTTCGAGTAACAGATATCGTGACTCCCGAGAAACGCCTGCATTCCTTGAGGTAGAAGTGCCAGAATCAGATTTTACTGTTGCCTTGATATGGGATGTCCTTTGGAAAACAGCTTTCGTGCTGGTAATTCTCTATGGTGTGATGTGGGCGATCCGGCGCTTTTCGGGAAGGCCGTTAGTGTCGCGGAAGGGGTTATCGATTTCGGTGGTGGAGACTGCTCACCTCGGCCCTGGCCGGGCGGTTCACATCGTGAATGTCGGCAACAAGACCGTTCTCATTGGAGCCACATCCCAACAGGTGTCCCTTCTGACCGAGTTGGCCCCAAGCGACCTCGATTTTGGTGCGGAAGCAATTCAGCAGGAAAACCGGCTGTTCGAACGCTACCTGTTGCAGGCAAAAGGGCTAGCGGCATCGGTTTCCACTCGGATCAAACCAAAAGGCGCCTCCGACGTGTCCAACCACGACGAGAGTACTGAGGCCACAGAATGATTCATAGCAGAATGACAACGCCAGACAACAAATGCAGAATTCTTATCGTACTATTTCTGATTGCTTTCAGCCTTTCCGCCGTGGGATGTGTGCCAGCATCCTCGGATGGAGGCTCGGTGCCAAAGGTAAGTGTAGCCGTAGATGGTTCCCGTGGTGCTGTTGATATCGGTCTCGATGGATCAGATCAACCCGAGGATCTGAGCGTAGCGCTTCAAATCCTTGTTCTCCTGACAGTGCTAACGCTAGCGCCGGCCCTGTTGGTGATGGTTACATCCTTCACGCGGATCATTATCGTGCTCGGCTTCATCAGATCCGCCCTGGGTGTGCCTATGATGCCTCCCAACCAGGTGCTAATAGGGTTGGGACTTTTCCTGACCCTCTTTGTAATGATGCCAACCCTGGAGACTATCAATCGAGAAGCCCTGCAGCCATATATGAACGGAGAGGTGACCCAGCAGGTTGCCCTGGACAGTGCTGTCAAGCCGTTGCGGGAGTTTATGTTCAAACAGACCAGAGACAAAGATCTGTCTCTGTTCATTCAGCTTGCCGGGAAAGAGAGACCTCACCAACCCGATGACGTAGACACCCACGTACTGGTACCGGCTTTCGTTATCAGCGAGCTGAAGACAGCTTTTCAGATGGGCTTCATTATCTTTATCCCTTTCTTGGTGATCGACATGGTGATTTCCAGCACGCTGATGTCCATGGGAATGATGATGCTGCCCCCAGCCATGATCTCTTTACCTTTCAAAATCCTGTTGTTCGTGATGGTTGACGGGTGGTATCTGGTGGTCGGCTCATTAGTGAAGAGTTTCGCATAGAGGTTAAAGATGTCTCAAAGCCTAATCATGCAACTAGCCAAAGATGCCTTTACTGTGACGCTGCTGACTGCTGCACCGCTGCTGCTTGCTAGCGTAGTAGTTGGCGTGTGCGTTGCTATCCTCCAAGCCGCTACACAGATACAGGAAATGACCCTTACCTTTGTGCCAAAGGTAGTGGCCATTGGAGTGGTAGGCGCGATCTTTGGCCCTTGGATGTTAGACGTTCTTTCAGTCTACACGACACAACTGTTGGCTTCTTTGCCGACATACGCCAGATAAGGAAGGAAGCGTGACTCTTAACGTCACAATCGTCAGTTGGGAGGCCTTCCTTCTCGTGATGGTAAGGGTAGCCGCCATGCTAATGGTAGCCCCAGCGTTTGGAGCAAAGCCGATCCCCGCCCAGGTCAAAATCGGATTGGCAGCGCTGTTGGCAGCGTTGATCACTCCGCTGCAAACAACTGAGGGGCCGTTATTGGTAGATATGGCGACCATTCTACTGCAGGTGTCCAGAGAGGTGGTGGTTGGGTTGCTGGCCGGCTTTTCGGCGACGTTGGTGTTCAGCGCTGTGCAGATGGCAGCTCAGATCATCGGTGTTCAGGTTGGATACAGCTTTTCGAACACAGTAGACCCGGTTACAGCTCAGAGCGCCGGCTTTCTAGATACCTTCTACACCATGCTGGCGGTGGTGATCTTCATGGGGTTAGGCGGGCACCACGCGCTGATATCGGGAATAGCCCAGAGCTTCCAATTGGTTCCGATCGGCACATACGCAGCGCCCATAGAAACTGGCGACAAACTGGTCGCAATAATCTCTAACACATTCTTAATAGCGGTGCGATTGTCGATGCCGATAGTAGGGACGATGTTTCTGGTCGATGCGACGATGGCTTTGGTGGTGCGGTCTATCCCACAAATGAATGTTTTCGCGGTTGGACTCCCTGTCAAGATGGTGTTGGGCATCGTGGTAATGATAGCGTTCGTCCCTGCCATCGTAGCCGGGATCAGCGACATCAGCAGATCATCGGTAGCGGCCTTTTCCGGCATATTGCCTTAGAAATTTGACCGTGGTGGACAGATGGCATCAGATAACAGAACTGAAGCCGCAACCCCTAAAAAACGAGCTGAGGCCCGGCGAAAAGGCCAAGTCGCTCGAAGTATTGAATTGACATCGGTTGGGGTGTTATTCGCGGGGATGATGGTATTGAGCTCCAAGTCAGGGGATCTAATGGCTCAATATACGTCAGTGGCTAAAGCCGCTTTTATGCAAACGGCTATAGCTCACGAGGAAACGGAAGCCGTGTTATCGCTTGCGGCCAACCTGTTTTCATCCGGAATAATTGCATTACTTCCCCTGGTTGCAGCAACTGCCATCGCAGGTGCCAGCGTCAACCTAATCCAGGTGGGGCCGATGTTCAGCACCACCGCGATAAAGCCCGATTTTTCAAGGATCAACCCGTTGAACGGTATCAAACGGTTGTGGTCCAGCCGCATTTTCATCGAGCTGGTAAAGGCAATTGTCAAGTCTTCGGTCATGGCCTTTATCGCTTACCAGGTAGTCAAGGAGAGGTTCTGGGTAATCGTGGGCCTACAATCCACCACTCCAGAAGGAACATTGGTGGGGCTTGGCAGCATGGTCTTTGAGATCGCTCAAAAATGCGGCCTCGCGCTGCTGGTCATGGCTGTAGCGGATTACGCTTACCAGCGACGGACACATGAAGAAAGCTTGAAGATGTCCAAAGAAGAAGTCAAAGAGGAATTTAAGCAGGGAGATGGTGACCCTCATGTCAAAAGCAGACTGCGCCAGTTGCAGAGGCGTTACGCTACCGGTCGGATGATGGCAAACGTTCCCCATGCAGACGTTGTGGTAACAAACCCAACGCACTACGCGGTTGCCCTGGAATACAAGCCGCCCAAGATGCAAGCGCCGGTGGTGGTAGCTAAAGGGCAGATGCTGGTGGCAGAGCAGATCAAGAGGATCGCCAAAGAAAACGGCGTCCCGATAGTGGAGAACCCTCCACTTGCCCGAGCGCTTCACGCCTCGGTCGAGATTGGGTCTACTATCCCCCCCACGCTCTATCAAGCAGTAGCTGAGGTGCTAGCTTTCATTTACCGTTTGCGACAAGAGAAGAAGGCAGCTTCATACCATAACAACCCGTGGAGAAATGGAATGGACAAGAGGGAAACGCCATGGCTGTAACCTCGGTAAAACCTCGAGCAGCTAGCGGGTTCGGCCGAGCCCTTGGCCAGAGCGACATATTAGTGGCAGGCGCCGTTGTTGGAATCGTTGCAATGATGGTGATACCGCTGCCATCGTCCATACTAGACGTGTTGCTGGTGATCAACATCGCCGCGGCGCTAACGATTCTCATGGTCTCAATGTACATTATTGAGCCGTTGCAGTTTTCCGTTTTCCCCTCGTTGCTGCTGATCACTACACTCTTCCGTTTGGCGCTCAACGTCTCGGCCACAAGGCTCATACTGCTGAACGGCCACGCCGGGCAGGTTATCGCTGCCTTTGGTGGTTTCGTTGTAGGCGGTAATTATGTGGTCGGGGTGGCGGTAATTATGTGGTCGGGGTGGTGGTATTCCTGATATTGGTGATTATTCAGTTCGTTGTGATCACCAACGGCGCAGGTCGTGTAGCTGAGGTGGCCGCGCGCTTCACTCTGGATGCCATGCCCGGCAAGCAGATGAGCATCGATGCCGATCTAAACGCAGGATTGATTACCGAGCAGGATGCCCGCCGCCGCAGAAACGCGATCGAGCAGGAGGCGGATTTCTATGGGGCAATGGACGGCGCAAGTAAGTTCGTCAAAGGTGATGCGATCGCCGGCATCATCATCATCGTAATCAATATCATCGGTGGCTTTATCATAGGCGTCGTTCAGCGTGGCTTGAGTGTATCGGAAGCTATCCAGAGTTACACGCTCCTTACTGTGGGAGATGGGCTCGTGACCCAGATTCCCGCCCTGCTTATCTCCACCGCAACGGGTATCATGGTCACGAGAAGCGCTTCCGAATCCAATCTTGGCGACGACGTGGTATCTCAAATCTTGGGAAATCCCAGGGCTTTGGGCATCGTAGCTGGCTTTATGGGAGCCTTTGCACTGGTGCCAGCTCTTCCAAAACTGCCATTTATCGGAGCGGCGGTGATAATCGGCGGAGTAGCCTGGGCATCGAGTAAGCATTCGATTGTTGTGGCGGAGCCTGCGATCGACGAGGATGCTACACCGGAACCCGCCGAGCGAGAAACGCCTATCTCTTTGCTCCAGGTCGATCCAATGGAGGTCGAAATCGGGTACGGGCTAATACCGCTGGTAGAGCAGAAACCCGGTGGGCTATTAGATCGCGTTACCACCATACGAAAACAGATGGCGCAAGAACTTGGCATTATCGTCCCGACAGTGCGGATCAGAGACAATCTTCAACTGGCGCCAAATGCCTACATCGTCAAGCTGAGGGGCGTTGAGATCGGCCGAGGCGAGCTGATGATCAACCGCTATCTAGCCCTCGGCATGAATTGGGACGACGTCAGTATGGATGGGATCAAAACGACAGATCCGGCTTTCGGACTTCCCGCCCTCTGGATAGGAGACAAAGAGAGGGAGCAAGCGGAGATCTTGGGATACACGGTGGTCGACGCGATCTCCGTGTTCAGCACACATTTCACCGAGATGGTCAAGGCTTTCGCACCGGTTATCCTCGGGCGTCAGGACGTCCAGACACTATTAGATAACATAAAGAACTCTCATCCAGCAGTAGTCGAAGAGCTGATACCCAACGTCCTGACTGCTGCTGAGATCCACCGTGTGCTGCAGAACCTCCTTAAAGAAAGGATATCGATCCGCAACCTGGTGACGATCCTGGAGGCGTTGGCCGTAGAGGCCAGATTGAACAGGGACCCAGATGTATTAAGCGAGCAGGTCCGGAGGTCATTGGGGCGAGAGATCTGCTCCCAATTCAAGGAGCCGGATGGAGCGCTCCACGTGATCACCATTAGCCCTGAAGCAGAGCAACTGATAGCGAACACGCTGCAAGCATCGGAGCGAGCGACCGTCATGGCTTTGGAGCCAGGCCTGGCTCACAGGATGCTGCAGCAACTGAGCCAGGAAATCCAGAAGGTCTCGGAGGCAGGGCATCTTCCGATCATCCTCTGCTCTGGCCGAATTCGGTTAGCCCTCAAGCGAATGACAGAGCGATCTATGCCCAACCTGGTAGTTATCTCCTATGCAGAGGTCCCCAGCGATTTCAAAGTCCAGGCAGAAGGTACCGTATCGATACGAGATGACGATTAAGGGGTCAACGTTCGAACTGATGAGAAATAACGGAAAGGAGGAGGAGTAACAATGAGGGCAACATTATCCGAAAAGTATGTCAACCTTTTGCCCATAGGCCAACTGATAACCATTGTGCCCGCTTCGCCAGCTCTAAATGATCAAAAGGAAGCGGAAGGCTACTCCAGCCGTGTGGAGGATGTTCTGCACGACGCCATTGTGGTATCGATGCCGATGCACCAGCAATCCCTCGTGCCTCTTCCTTTGAAAAGCGAGGTTGCAGCCTATTTCCATCGTGAGGGCGCAAGGTATTACTTCCGAGCTGTTGTGGGAGCCAAAGAGAATATACCATTCCCGGTGCTCTACCTCACAAATGTAGGTGAGGTGAAAAAAGAAGAGCGTCGTTCCCACGTACGGATCGAGGCACTTCTAGAGCCGATCGAGATGGTGATAGTCAACAGCGAGATCAGCGAGAGCGGTAATAAATGCCCGTCGCTGGTTGTAAACATCAGCGCCGGAGGGTTAGGCCTCGTTTGTCGTGGGCAGCTACCAGTAGGTGGGAACGTCCACATTGTTTTAGATCTGCCAAACAACTTTGGGAGACTGGATGTCAATGCACGTGTTGTTCGATGCGAAGCAGTCGAACTTGGGGGAGTGCGCAAATGGCGGGCTGGAGTAGCTTTTAAGGAGCTATCCAGAGCTGATCAGGACAGGGTTGCGGCATTCGTCCTCTTTCAACAGAGACTCTTAAGACGGAGAGGTCTTTTGTAAGGTGTCGATATGAGTAAGTTGTTAATAGCCCTATCTCTATATCTTGGACTTGGTTTCTTCTTCATTATCAACGCGCTATCTATCGTTCGAGGCGCCCCGATCTTCACCGCGATCGGCAAAGCGTTTGTGGCGTTGGTGCTGTTCGCCCTGTTGGGCACGATAGCTGGATTACTGACCAGAGTGAACGATGTTGCCCCCGAGAAGGCAGAAGAAGCTGT
>JBMNNU010000036.1:0-16864 GCA_050942695.1 Chloroflexota bacterium | reverse complement strand
TAGGTCCTACCGGATATGGATCTGCCCTAATTGACATAGGCTATCTTTGCCCTCTAACATACCCCTAGCAGGTATTTACACTCGTCCAACGATGATCGAGGATAGCTTGCCCATCCCATCCTGGCGCTGGAGTCTTTATCCTTGGATGCTGAGAACATATCCTTGCTGGTGGCCTTCGGGGCGGGGGTGCTCTCCTTTCTCTCCCCTTGCGTTCTGCCGATGGTCCCGATCTACGTGGCCTATATGGCCGGTAGCTCCTTAGCCTCCGTTCCCGAGTCCCGGAGATGGGCGACGCTTGCCAACGCCGTAGCTTTTGGGCTGGGCTTCAGCCTGGTGTTTGTGACCTTTTGGGCTTCTATCGGATTGGTTGGCTACCTGTTACAGGATTTCAGAGACCCGCTGCGCCAGTTGGGCGGAGTGGTGCTGATAGTCTTCGGTTTGCATCAGACAGGCATCTTGCGCATACCGCTGCTGTACCGGCAGTTGCGTATGGAGAGAGAGATGACCTCCGCGGCAACTCCGTTGACGTCTTTGCTGTTGGGAGTAGCCTTCGCTGCGGGGTGGACCCCCTGCGTCGGCCCGATCCTGGGAGGCATTATCGGCCTCGCCAGCATGAGCGAAACAGTCTGGAAGGGGACCTACCTCCTGATAGCTTATTCGCTGGGACTGGGCCTTCCTTTCGTTGCCACAGCGTTGGCCATCTCCCAGGCTACGGCGCTGCTGCAAGGGTTAAGGAAGAGGTTCAAACTGATATCGATAACCAGTGGAATTCTGCTGATAGGTATCGGTTTGCTTATGCTGTTCGATACCTTTAAGCTGTTGCCTCAGTACTTCAACTGGGGCGCAATCTGAGCGCAATGGAATGTACCGGAGGATATTACGGAGAGTCCATAGGTGGATAGAATTGCTGGAAAAACACAATTGGTAGCCTGGAGTCTCTTGTTAGTGCTAATTAGCCCAATGCTTCTCACGGCAACCGGCTGCCTCGGTGGGAGCAGAAATTTCGTTTCCGCCGGAAGCGAACTGGCATCGTCCGGCACCGCTCGACCAGCCGCACCGAGGGTCGGGAGCCCGGCCCCCGACTTCGAATTGAAGGATCTCGATGGGAAAACGGTGAGGCTCTCGGATCTGAAGGGAAAGCCGGTGCTGATCAACTTCTGGGCTACCTGGTGCCCGAACTGCAAGGAAGATATGCCCGGTCTGGAAAAGGCTTATCAGAAGTATCGGGATCAGGGCGTGGTGTTCCTGGGCGTAGATCAGGGAGAGAGTGCCGACACCGTCCGCAATTTCGTAAAGAAGAATGGCTACAGTTGGACATTCCTGCTGGATTCAGACATGAAGGTAAGCATGAGCTACAGGGCGAGTGCCATCCCTATGACCTTCTTTATAGATCGAGAGGGTGTGCTCCAGGATATCCACATTGGACCGTTTATCCCTTCTACGCTGGAATCAAAGCTGGCCAAGATCCAATAAAAAGCGGATGGTTTCGTCGAGCCCCATCTCCAGACTGTGGCGCGGCTCCCAGCCGAGCGATCGAGCCCGGTCGATCAACAGCACATCCACCGAGGCTTCAGCTTCCACCTGTTGCAACGGTACGGTGTACCCGAACAGGTCGGCGAAAGCAGCGTGGAGATCGGTGAGGCGAACCCCTCGGCCGGATGCGATGTTGGCGGTGACTTCGTCCCACAGTTCGCCCGCGGCCATGATTAGGGCCGATACGACATCCTGGACATAAACGAAGTCGAAAATGGAGTCGGGGTGGGCGTACATATTGGCGGGGCGGCGCGCACGGAAGTCCTGGATCAGATCGAAGATGGCGCCGCGGGTCATGCGGGGACCATAGACGCGGGCCAGCCGCAGGATGGTATAGCGTAATCCGAGCGTATCCCCCGCGACCCGCACGTAGCTCTCGGCAGCGAGCTTGCCGGCTCCATAGAAGGATGGTGGCTGGCCGACATAGTCCTCACGAGCGTACCTCTGACTCTGGTAGACGGCGCCGGCAGATGTGTAGACCACCTTGGAAACCCCGGTACGCGCGGCGGACAACAGCAGTTGAAGGGTACCCTGGACGTTCGTCTTCAGCCCGCCGACGGGGTCGCGCTTCACCCGATACACCGCCGATTCGGCGGCTAGGTGGTACACCAATTGAGCCCCTTCCAACAGTTCGTCCAGATCGGGGGTCTCGACGATGTCTACAGTTCTGAAGCTGAAGTTCGGGTGGGCCAGCAGATCCTCGACGTTCTGGTTAGACGTTCGGGACAGGCCGACTACTCGATGGCCAGGGTCGGACCGGCACAGGCGGTCGGCAAGGTGGAAACCCACCAATCCGCTGACGCCTGTAATTACGGTTTTTTGCGGCGAACTCATCACTGTCCCTCCTGATGAGCCCTATTCTATAATATGTGTGCCCAATAGGGCTTATCCACGCATGGTTCACAGCAGGATTCACAATGCTGCAGTGTCGGGGCTCGCCCCCGACGAGGTACTTATCCACAGATTTCAGAGAAATCACAGATGGACCATCCGGATTATGCAATAAGCTGTGCATTCTGTGTAATCTGTGGATTTTTCGAACTTAAGTCGCGTTTTTGCGGTATCCTCGCAATCAGCTCTTCCTGGGATTTCCGAACCTTGTTGGCTTAGGCGTAACTTAATGCCATCTCTCACGTTCTTCAAGTGGCTGTTTTTTATGATTTGTAGGCCAAATACGGGAACCTAGACGCTGCTTCGAACGTTCTTTATGATGGAGGGTGTACTGCTGGGATTGGGGAGTAGATAGTGAAAAATCGAATTATCGACGGCGGATTACTTGTGCGCCTGTTAATAGTGGCTTTGATGGCTACAACCGCGATCTTACTCGTACCATCGAATGCATCTGCGTCCGAAGTGGGAATCGAGGTGCTTCAAGCTGGCTGGGACGGCTCTGTTGTGCCGGGGTGCTGGAACCCGGTAAAGCTTCGGGTTACCGGTGGGGCAGCCGATGCCAACGTTAGAGTCGAAATCGTTCTCAAATCGCGGTACCAACCAGGTCCTCAAGCAACTCCCATGGAGTACTCGGTGGGCGCTTACGGGGAGGAGGTAGCCCTGCCGGCCGCGGTGTCCAAAGAGGTAACGCTCTGGGTCCCCGGGGAGATCATGGGCGGATCGTCGATAGCGGCCGGAACAGTCCAGGTATCCTCCGGCGGGCAAGTCCTGGCGGAACAGAGGGTGGATTTCCGCTCAAATCGGACCCCCTACTGGCCGCTGGTAGCCGTCCTGGCTGAGTCTCCTTCGGTTGCCAGGGCTCTCTCATCGATCGAACTACCCGTGCAAGGGCTGCCTGTTCCGCTCAGCGTGGCTAAGCTGTCGGCGACCGACATCCCTTCATCGGCTGAGCTGCTGAATGCCCTGAGCGGTCTGGTGATACAGGGCGACGCAGCGGTTACGTTGACTGGGGAGCAGCGTCGGGTTCTGATCGATTGGGTAGCAGCGGGAGGGCACCTGGTGATATCCGGCGGCCCAAGCGCCGCTCAAACCGTGGCGGCGCTCCCTCCCGATAACCTGCCGGTCAGGCTCGACGCCATGGAAAGCGCCGCCGATCTCTCTCCGCTGGCCGCCTGGGCGGGGGTGAGCGATCCGCCGCTCGAAAAGGGACCATCTACCCCCTTCCACCTGGAGGGGGGAGCGCTGTTGGCCGGCAGCGGCGATAATCCACTGGCATGGCGGTTAGGGGTGGGTCGAGGTACTGTGACCCTACTTGGCGTCGATCCGGCGCTTGAGCCACTCGCTTCCTGGTCGGGGACGCCAACGTTGCTGTACAAAGCGCTGGAACCGGCCCTACCGGCACCCGGTGAAAACGAAAAGATGCGCGCTATCCAGATGGAGGGGCGTGACATAGCCATGCAGCTTCAAGGGGTGGTTGATGCGATGCCCCCCGAAGCCTTTCCGGATTGGCAGATAGTGGCGGCCTTACTGGGTATATTCGCGTTGGCTGTGGGACCTGTGCTGCATATCGTGTTGTGGCGCGCCGACAAACGGGGCTGGATCTGGGTCAGCGTCCCCGCCGCTGCACTGCTGATATCAGGGAGTCTTTACTTCCTGGGCATAGGCCGAGAGGGGCGGGACGTTCTGACCAACGTCGTAGCGTACCTTAGGCTTGAGCCTGAGGCGGGCCAAGCTCGAGAGTGGCTCGTCGCGGGCTTCTATGCGCCAACTCACGAAGATCTATCAGTGAGCGTACAGGGGGATGTACCGGTAAAGGTAGTCAGCCGCGGGTCTGGACCCTTCGGGCTGGGATGGATATCCGGGCAGGAGAACACTGAACCTC
Organism: Chloroflexota bacterium; assembly: GCA_050942695.1. Classification (GTDB taxonomy): domain Bacteria; phylum Chloroflexota; class UBA6077; order UBA6077; family UBA6077; genus JBMNNU01. The sequence goes on along the minus strand of JBMNNU010000036.1, from coordinate 12,558 downwards.
CATTCAGAGTTGTCAAAGGGCGCAATGCCCGCGTGGAATTTGAATCGGATCAGTGGGGGATGAGATCGGTGGCTATGTCTCGGGACCTGGGCCAAACCGCCGGAGGCATCACCGCGAAGCTAAGACTGGAAGAGGGTATCGTAAAGGGAACAGTGACCAACGATACCCCCTACATGCTGGAGGATGCGGCTGTGGTCGCCGGGCAGAGCCTGGTGAAGCTCGGTGATCTCGCACCCGGCCAAACAGCCCAGGTAGCGGTGGATCCTATCCCGGCAACGGACCCCTACCGGGGAGGCCCATCACTGGCGTATCGCCTTTTGGGACAACCCATGAAGGACAGTTCCTACGGTGTAGGTGTGACGTATAGAGCCGCGCCTGTGGTGGCGGTGCCTGCTCCTATGCCAGCCGCGCAACCTCGGAATGCTCCTGCACGCGAGGCAACCCCAACCGCAACCGCCACTCCAACGCCTGCTCAGGCCGGATCGCCATCACCCACAGTTACAGAACCGACTCCAACCCCGACTAACACGCCTGGGAGCGCTGCGACTGCTACCCCGACGCCGGCTCCGATGCCTGCAGTGCCGCCATATATGCCCGAGCAGTACGAGCTGCCTCCGGACCCGGAGATCCAACGCCGCGTCAGGCTGATGGACTCGGCCATCAGCGCTATGAATACCAACCCATTCGGCCCCGGAGGGCAGTCCATGCCTCTGACCTTCCTGGCTTTCACACGATCCCAGGTGGACGACCAGTTGCCGAGTGCCGGAAACCATCCTACGTTCTTCCTAGCCGTCATCGAGCAGCCACTCAAGATAGACTTCCCCGCGGGACCATTTTCGATACCCTCAGGATTGATCCTGCCGACAATTGTTGAGCAGAACACCAGAGGGATAGGCGGGGGTAGCGATGGCGCCATGTCATGGATAGAGCTGTACGGCGGCTCGATCGTTTACGGCTTCACTCCACCGTTAACGGCGAAGGCCAAGGTCGAGACGATAGTGGTGTCGACTCGCCAGATCGGGAGCGCGACACCTATCGATACAGGCGTGAGAACGCCTCCCGGGCCCGACCTCGTTCCCGGCGCGGCCGGAGAAGGCGTGTTCTCAATCTACAACTGGCAAACTGCGACCTGGGATAAGCTGCCGGGAGGGCAAGAGGAGGCTCGGATTTCGCCGGCGTCACCGTACATCGGCGCAAACGGCCAGATCAAAATCCAGGTCGGTACCGCTATGGACCAGTTGATCCGCATCATCCAGCCTGAGATGGTGATAGAAGGGACGGTGGAAGAGTGATCCGCATCCAACAGTTGCGCAAACGCTATGGCCGGACTACCGCGCTGGACGGGCTCAACCTCACCGTTCCTGATGGTGCGATCTACGGTTTTATCGGGCAAAACGGTGCCGGGAAGACCACGACTCTCAGGATTCTAGCCACCCTCATGCTCCCCGATGGAGGCGAAGTCGAAGTAGCGGGGATCGACATTTTCCGGTACCCCCATCGGGTGCGGAAAATAATGGGGTACATGCCCGATTTCTTCGGTGTGTACGACGATTTGAAGGTGGGAGAGTATCTGGAGTTCTACGCCTCTCTGCACGGTTTGAGGGGGACTGCGGCAGTTGCCCTGAGAGACAACCTGCTGGAGCTGGTCGACCTGGGGCACAAGCGCGACGACTACGTGGAAGCCCTGTCTCGCGGGATGCAGCAGCGCCTTTGTCTGGCTCGAGCTCTAGTCCACGACCCGCAACTGCTGCTGCTCGACGAACCTGCCAGCGGGCTGGACCCTGTTGCAAGGGTGGAGATGAGGGAGCTGCTGAAAGAGTTGGGACGCATGGGCAAGACGATCCTGATCAGCTCGCATATTCTGTCGGAACTGGCCGATCTGTGCACACATATCGGGGTTATTGCCGCGGGCAAATTGGTCCGTGAAGGCACTGTTAAGGAGCTACTGTGGGCTGCAGAGCAGCCCAGCTACCTGCTTCACCCCTTGAAGGATACCGAGCGAACGGTGACGATACTGGAACGACTGAATAGCGTGGGCGGTATCGAAGTCGAAGATGGACAGATTCGATTCCACTGTGAGGGGGGCGCAGAGGGCGCGGCAGCGGTGCTAAGCGCTGTCGTGGCGGAGGGAATCCCCATAATCAAGTTCATGGAGCTGGAAAACAGCTTGGAGACCGCCTTCCTAGAACTGACTCGGAATGGTGGATAAGGAAACAATGACGCGTGCTGAATGATTTGGAGATATGCCGATGGATGTAGCGATGCCTGTTCAAAGCACAACTGATACTACCTCCATTTTCTACTGGATCGGAGCTATGGTATTGCTGGTGGGGCTGCTTTTCGGGCTTCTTTATCTGGTGACAGGCGGAAAGGTTCTTGCGGAGTTCCGAACAGGGCTGTCGCTGGGAATGAGGGGTCTCCTGGCCAAGGAGATGCGATCTAGAAGCCGTGGATGGCGGCCGATGTGGATGCTTACCGGCTACCTTGGGGCTATGGCGGCGGGTGTGGCTGGGTTTCTGCTCCTGATGGAAAGGGCTGGTGGAGCGATCTCTCCCATAATCGGCATACAGCTCTTTTCGGCTCTCGCCCTTGGATCCGTGTTGATGCTAGCGATTATTACTCCCACGCTCACCGTGGGGGCAATAAGCGGAGAAAGGGAGCGCCGCACTCTGGATCTACTGCTGGTTACTCGAGCCTCGGCGCTGGGTTTAGTTAGCGGCAAGCTGTTGGGGTCGCTGTTCTACATTCTATTCTTGTTGGTGGCATCGCTGCCGGTTTTCGCCTTGGTGTACCTTTTCGGAGGCATTCCTCTCTTCAACCTGGGGATGGTGCTGGCTGTGGCTATCGTTACGGCGGTCACCTACGCGGCGATTGGGCTGTTGCTGAGCGCCGTGCTAAAGAGAACCATCGTGGCTTCGGTAATTACTTATCTCTTGGTGCTTACTTTGGTTTTCGGGATGCCGTTCGTTTCGACCGCGGCGACCATCACCAGTCAGATATACCGTGGAGGGACGCCGGAGCTGGGTCCTCCCCCTGCTTATCTATATGCCAGCCCTCTGGTTTCTCTTACATCTGTGCTACCAGGTAGCTCTGCAGGAGGGCTACAGATCAGCTCCATAGCGAGTTTGCTGGTATTTGGGATGAGGTCTGGTTTGATCTCCGGGGTTGCGCCGACCAGCTCGGTCGCAACGGCAATATACATAACGGGAAGCAATCCGACGACCAACCAGCCAGAGACTGTTACTACCTGGGCGCCGTGGGTGTACAACTTCATCATCAACGCTACGGTTACCCTGGTTTGCTTGCTGCTATCTGCCATTGCAATAACACCTCTAAAGAGATGGAAGAGGGCGAAGTGACTCCTATCACAGCTCATCCAACGCTAGTCGAGCTGAAAAAGAGGCTGCGGATACGACTGCTGCTGGAAAAGCTGCGGATCGGATTGCTGGTAGCTGTCTTAGGCGGCGCGCTGTTTTGCCTTGGTGGGCGGCTTGTTGGCTACGATCAATGGCATATCGCGGCAATCGCGTGGTTAATGGTAGCTCTGACCGGAACCGCAGTAGCCACCCTCAAGGGTTGGCCGGGTAACTGGGCGGCCGCTCGGGTTGCCGATGGCCTAGGGCTGGAGGAGCGGGTGACCAGCGCGATCTACGCGGCCGAGGTGGGGTATCCGGTATCCCCCCTGCTATCCGACGAAGCTCAACGGGGATTAGCGAGACTCTCTCCCACGGATTACCCGGTTATTCCAGATTCGAGGCGGTGGTTGCATCTGCTGCTGGCGGTGGGGGCGCTGTCGATAGCGGCGCTTGTCCCCTTACCGATCCTGGGAGAGGGGGGCAAGCAGGCTGCCGAAGCCGCAGCGGTCTCGGCAACCCTGAAGTCTGTGGAAGAGCTGCAGTCCCGGCTAGACCCCTTGCCGAAAGATGAACCGCTGGTGCAAAAGACAGAAGCCGAGTTGGAGTTGCTGGAGAAGCAGTTAGAGGAAGCTAGGAGCGCTGTGGAGGCCGCAAAAGCGCTGGAGGAGACTCAGGAGAGGCTGGCTTCGCTGGCCCAACAGGAGCACTACGCCTGGGAGCGAGCGTTGGAAGGGCTGGCGTCGACCTGGGGGGAGAGCGGTGACCTGGGAGCCCTGGCTAAGGCCTTGGAGGAGCGGGATCTGGAGGAGGCAGAAAAGGCTCTGGCTGAGCTATCAGCAAGAGAGGAACAGATGTCCTCCGATGAGCGACAGCGATTGCAGTTGGCCTTGCAGAAGGGCGCCAACGCTGCGCGTGACGCCCCGTCTCTGGCCTCTGCGCTACGCGACGCGGCGAGTCGGATGGGGGCGAAAAACGATGGCAACGGCGAGGCAGAGGACACACAGGAAGCCCTGGGCGACCTTGCGACGACGCTGGCTGAAGGTATGCGCCGTTCGGTAGGGCTGCAAACAGCGCAGAATGCTATGGCAGGGCTGGGACAAGCGAGGGCGACGCTGGGCGCGATGCCTACCGGAGCCGCGGCGAGCGGAGCAGCCAGCGGTGTTGCGAGCGGGGCAACCAGCGGAGCTCAACAGGCCGGTGTTGGCGCCTCCAGCCAAGCAGGAGAGGGCAATAGCGATTTAGATGGCGGTGGTGGTGGCGGAATGGGGAATGGTAGCGGGTCCGGTGGCGGTGAAAATAGCGCCGATAGCGGCGGTAGCGGGATTGGGTCCGGAAGCGGTAGCGGAACGTCATCGGGTGTTGGCGGATCTGGTAGCGGTGCCGGCGCCGCGGCGGGCGCCGGAGGCGGGCCGTCACCTGGAAAGCCTGGAAGCGCAGACGCCGGTTCCACAACCGCGGGAGCCGGGGCGGGGATCGCTCCGAGCGAGCGTGGATCGACGCAATACGAAAAGATATACGCACCCTCCTTTATCGGTGGCGAGGGCGGACCGAGAGTACAGGCACCGGGAGACGCGGCCGGGGCGAGCGGTGATACTGTAGAGATGCCGGAGTCAGAGGTGAGTCTTGGGAATCTACTCCCATATAACGAGGTGTATGGGGAATACGAATCTGCTGCCAGGGAATCAGCATCCAGGAAGCAGTTGCCGCCAGCGTTGCAGACGCTGGTACAGAGATACTTTTCTGCAATCAAACCTGAAGAATGAGCATATAAAACGATCTTCGAACTGAGTGGTGTAGGATGGCTAAAAACAATCCCGACACAGCCGCGGAGCTGGAGGCCGAGGACGGTACGCTGAGAGCAAAAATCGACGCGATGAAAGATGCCCTGGGCAGGGTAATCGTAGGCCAGCGATCTGTAGTAGATGAAACGCTGACTGCGCTGATATCCGGTGGACATGTGCTGTTAGAGGGTGTGCCCGGCCTTGGAAAAACCCTGCTGGTGAGGACGCTTGGACAGGTCACGGGGCTAGAGTTCGCGAGAGTTCAGTTCACACCCGACCTTATGCCGGGGGATATTACGGGAACGCAGATTTTCGACCGAGAAACGGGGGGACTCCGCTTTGCCGAGGGGCCGATATTCACCAACCTTCTCCTAGCGGACGAGATCAACAGGGCAACCCCGCGCACGCAAAGCGCGCTGCTGGAGGCGATGCAGGAGCATACGGTGACCGCCGGAGGACACTCCTACCCCCTCCCCGAGCCGTTCTTCGTGCTGGCCACGCAGAACCCTCTGGAGATGGAGGGCACCTATCCTCTACCGGAAGCCCAATTGGATCGATTTCTCTTTAAGATAATGGTTCCGTTCCCCAGCGATGACGAACTGTCGGAGATCGCCGAAAGGACTACAGGACAAGGTCTACCAGATCTATCCCCGGTAATCGAACCAGCGGAGCTGCTGGCGGCGATGAGGTTGGCCCGGCAGGTAGTGGTGGCTCCACATGTAATGAGGTTTGCCGTCCGGCTGGTCGGCGCTACACACCCCGATCGGACAACAGTGCAGGAGGTCCAGCGATTTGTTCGGTTCGGCTCTAGCCCGCGGGGCTTGCAAGCCCTGGTGCTGGCCTCGAAAGTGGCAGCGCTGCAAGCAGGTCGGTGGAACGTGGCTTTTGGAGATCTCCAGCGGATGGCGAAAGCTGCTCTTCGACATCGAATGATCCTGCAGTTCGAGGCAACGGCGGAGGGCATAACGCCGGACCAGCTGATAGATAGGATACTTTCGACGGTGAGTCCTGAGTCCTGAGTCCTGAGGACGGTTCTGAGTTCTGGGTTCTGGGTGCTGAGTGTTGAGTCCTGGGTGCTGTTTTTCAAGCCCCCCTCCCTGTGATGGGAGACGCCAAGTCCCCTCTCCCACTGCAATGGGAGAGGCGTGACGCGAGCGAGCGCAGCGTCACGGGGTGAGGGGCCTCTTGCTGGGCTGTGATCTTCCCCCTCACCCCGACCCTCTCCCACAGGGAGAGGGAGAATTGAATTCCCCCCAGGGAGAGGGGGGATTGAATCTCTCTCAGAGAAAGGGAGTTTACTAAGTGTCTGGCCCGAGGTCGGGTGCATAATCAATTCGTCATTTCCGCTCTCGACACCGCCATTCCTCTGAAAATGGGGAAGCGCCCCATTTTCATGAGCGGTTGGTGCACCGAAGGCGCATGGGTAATCCCCGCGGAAGCCGTCCATCCCCCGCGGAGGCGGGAATCCAGGGCACCCAGGACAACCGAGGCTGTGTGGATGCCCGCTTTCGCGAGCATGTGACGAGGTAGAGAATATTTACGGAACGACGCATTAAGTAATAATGGGTAACGATGGCTGTATTTGACAAAAGTACCCTGCAATCGAATCAAAATAGCCAGGAATCGGCACTCGGCGCTCAGCGTTTCCCAGGTTGGACTAGGGGTTTCCAAGCTGCGCTCGAAAGGCTTGCCATCGCCGTGCAGCGGCCTGCTCGCAGCCAGCATCCGGGGGGCGTAAGGTCTCGTGTGAGAGGGCGAGCGATCGAATTCGCCGACTATCGCCCCTACAGCCCAGGCGACGACCCCAAGCTGGTAGATTGGCGAGCCTATGCTCGATTGGGGCGCCTTTATCTCAAACAGTCGGAAGAGGAGCGAACGCGTACCGCTACCTTGCTGATAGATGTCAGCGCCTCGATGGATTTCGGCGATGGCGAGGCCCACAAAGGTCTCTACGCCCGAAAGATGGCCTCTGCTCTGTCCTGGATTGCTCTAAGCCACCACGAATCCGTTAGAGTGATATTGCTGCGGGACGGCGGCGTTTCTCGCCTCATCCCTGCATCCAACCGCTCGGGTGCTGCCCTGCTTTTCCGTCAACTCGCCGGAGCTGTTGAGGTTGGTGAAACGAGGCTCGCGGCTTCAGTAGAGCTTGCTATCAGGGATTTACCTCCCGGCCCGAAATTCCTACTCACCGACCTGTTGGACCCCGACTGGCTGCATTCGCTGAACTTACTGGGCGGTGCAGGCGAATCGACGTTGCTGCAGATCCTGGCGCCGGCTGAATGGGAGCCTCCCCTGGGGGAAGAGGTAGAGCTCCAGGATGCCGAAACCGGAGAGCTGCGTTCTACCCGCCTCGGTCCGGCGGAGCTTGCGGCTTACCGAGACCGGTTAGATGCCTTCCTGAAACAGGTTCGCCGAGAATGCCATCGCCTGGGAGTCATCCATGTAGCGCTCAATACCGGCACCTCGATCCAGGATGCGGTGCTGCGCCAACTCCCGGCCACCGGAGTGCTGGCAGGATGACGGGGAGACGCGCGGACGCGTCTCCGCGTCCTAAAAAGGAGGCCTCGCAGTGCCTCTCCTAGAATCCCCGTCCGCCTTCTGGCTGGGACTTGCCGTCCCAGCAATCATACTATTATGGGTTCTGCGGCCGAGGCGCCCCAGGCTCAGGGTACCCAGCATAATGCTCTGGCCGAGCTCGCCTGCTGAGCGCAAAGCCGCTAAACCGTGGCAGAGGTTGCGGAACCACCCGCTTCTCTGGATCCAACTGCTGCTGGCTCTGCTGTTGATGATGGCCGCTGCCCGTCCATTCCTACCCGCTGAGGCCACAGCCCGGCATCTGATAGTGCTTCTGGATGCATCCGGGAGCATGCGAGCCCGGGATGTGGAGCCAGATCGCTTCAGCGCTGCATGTGCCGCGGTGCTGGAGTTAGCTCGTGGGCTCGGCCCAGGACAGGAGATGACCGTCCTTCGCTTGGACGAGCGGCCGAGGGTGTTAGTTGCGGGCGCTCGAGGCGTCGCGCAACTGGAGGAAGCATTGGCGGCGGAGGAGGCCTCATTTGGGGAGACCGACGTTGCCGCGGCCATAGCACTGGCTACCGGCCTGACCGTAGGTCCTGCCGAGTGGGTGATGGTGGGAGATGGAGGCCTTGCGCTTCCCGAAAACGCTCTGAGGCCGGCCGGAACAAGCTACCGGTTCATACCGATAGGCCAGCCGGCCGGCAACGTGGCCGTTACCGGACTCTCGGCGCGGCGCGATGCCCAGCAGTTGGTGATACAGGCGTCAGTCCTGAATGCCGGGCCACAACCGGTATCGGGGCGCCTGCAACTGCTGGCCGAGGGGCAGTTGGTGTCCGCGCGGGAGTGGCAACTCGATCCGGGGAAGGAAAGCTACATAACCTGGAGCCATCTCCCAACGGATGCATCTTGGTACGAGGTGCGCTTATCCGGGGTGCCTGCCGAGGCGAACGCCCTGGAGCAGGACGACATGGCTTGGGAAGCTATTGGCGTCGGCGGCGAGTCGGAGATCCTGCTGGTGACCCCAGGCAACAGCTTCCTGGCTCGGGTGCTTGGAGTGCAGGGTGGTCTCCGCGCTTTTCAGGCGGCGCCGGCTGATTGGGCCGGTTTGGTATCTCAGGGGGCCAGCTACCCGCTGACCATCCTGGACCGGACCTGGCCGGATAACCTTCCCAGCGGCAACTTCCTGCTGGTTGGGCCGCCTACGGGAGAAGAGTTCCGACCCGGCCGGCAGTGGACCAGACCCGACCACCCGCTGTTGCGCCACGTGGATTGGTCCGAGGTGAGTGTGGCCTCGGCCAGGAAGCTACCGATAGATGACAGTTGGGAGACGGTGATCGATTCAGATGGCGGCCCGCTGCTGGCCATCAGGACGGTGGGAGGTCGTCGCGAAGCCGCTTTGGCATTCGATCTATCTAACTCGGACCTGCCTCTCCGCCCGGCCTTCCCAGTCCTGATAGCCAATCTGCTGGATTGGCTGCTACCGCGGGAAGATGCGCCCAGGAAGGTGCTCGCCGGATCGGAGTTGATACTGGACCCTTCGCCCCTGGCCCAACAGATCTGGGTCGAGAGTCCCGAGGGGGTTCGAAAGGAGCTTGCCCCTCCCTGGCCTCCTGAAACCTTCCGTCCATCGTCTCCAGGTATCTACAGGGTGACCCAAGAATGGGAAGGAGGCCGGCAGCAATCGCTGTTGTTAGCTGGCGGGTTCCAGCCTCAGGAGGTGGATCTTACGCCACGCCATATTGATCTACCAACTTCAGATGGAACATCCTTTCCGCCCGCCCGCGGCGCATTCTCTCTCTGGCCCTGGATAGCCGCTGCGATCCTGCTGCTTTCTCTCCTAGAGTGGTGGGTCGATGCGCGAGGCCCGGAGCACTTCCGTAGGGTAAGCGCGGAGACGGGGAGACGATGAGACTTTTCGACTCTCAATACTCAGCGACCATTACCGATCCATTGTGGCTGCTGGCTCTACCGCTGGTGGTGTTGTTTCTGGTGGTGGCTCGGCTGCCCTGGTGGAGGGTGGCGAAACGAGCCGGCAGGGAGGCGGTGCGACGGGAGGGTTATCGTCTCGCTGTAAGGGTGGCTTGGGTTTCGCTGTTGCTGCTCGCCCTGTCCGGAGTCGTTCTGACCCGCTCCCTGGATAGGCAGGCGGTCCTGTTCGTCCTCGATAGCTCTGCCAGTGTCGCCACGGTGCGAGACCAGGCGGAGGCCGCAGTACGCTCTGTAGCTTCGCGATTGCGTGGCGATGACAGCTTGGGCGTGGTAGCTGTGGCGGCAGGCGCAGGGGTTGAGGAGCCTCCCTCCTCACAGCCGCTGTTCCAAAGACTCTCCACCTCTATCTCCGATGCAGCGACTGACCTCGCGTCGGGATTGAGGTTGGCAGGCGCCCTGGTCCCTGAGGGTTATGTGGGGCGGGTTGTGCTGGTCTCCGATGGGCGCCAGACCAGAGGGGACGCGGCTGCCGCCGCCAGGGAACTGGCCGCTCGCGGCCTGGTGGTGGATGTTCTGCCTCTCGCTGGATCTGTCGGCCCTGACCTCCGTTTGGAGGCAGTGGAGCTACCCGATACCGCATACCGCGGCGAGACGGCTCCCCTGACAGCTCGGGTCCACGCCGATAGAGCAGCCTCTGCTACCCTGCGGGTATATCGGGATGATCGTCTGCTGCTGGAGCGCCCGTGGGAACTGCGCGGCGGAAGGCAGGAGATGGCGGTTTCGATCCCGGTTGGGGACCCTGGGCTTCACCGGTACCGGGTGGAGATCTCTTCTATCGATCCGTCGGCGGATAGCACTGCAGCTAACAACGCCATGGGCGCGCTCCAACGGGTGGTCGGGCCTCCCAGGGTGCTGGTGGTTACGCAGCAAGGCCAGACGGCCGGCTTTCTCCCCAGTCTCCTTTCTGCAAGTGGAGCGGAGGTGGAGGTCGTTTCCCCGGCCGGGATACCAGCCGACCTTGCCGGATGGGCGCGTTACGACGCCACGATCTTGAACGATATCCCCGCTGAGGCGCTGCCGCCTGGCTCCATGGAGCTGCTGGAGCGGTATGTGCGCGACCTGGGAAGGGGGCTGGTTATGGCCGGGGGGCCGGACAGCTTCGGCCCGGGGGGATACGCCGACACGGCAGTCGAGCGCGCTCTGCCCGTCTACATGGACCTTCGTGGGCGGGGTCGCCAGCCCAGAGTGGCGCTGGCGTTGGTGATAGATAAATCGGGCAGTATGTCTGGGACCAAAGTGGAGATGGCCAAAGAGGCCGCTGTGCGAAGCCTCAGATTGCTTCGCCCCGGCGATCGCGCGGCTGTACTGGCTTTCGACAGTATGCCTCAATGGGTGATGCCTCTCACGCCCGTCTCGGAGTTGTCCATGCTAGAAGAGGCAGTTGGTAGCATCTATGCCAGTGGGGGCACTGAGATCTATCCTGCGGTATCAGCAGCCTATGGCGCACTTCGTAATGTGGAGGCGGATGTCAAGCATGTGATACTGATGACCGATGGCCACTCCGGGTCTGGCGGCAACTACGGGGAGCTCGTCCAGAGAATGAGGGATGATAGGATTAGCCTATCTACCGTCGCAGTGGGGAGCGATGCGGACACAGGCCTGCTGGAGGCTATGGCGCGAGCCGGCAGGGGACGCTACCACTTCACCGCTAATCCCGAGGATATCCCGGAGATCTTCATACAAGAGACCCTCATGGCCACCCGGACTCTCATAGTCAACAACCATTTCTATCCAGCGGCTGCGTCGGCTAGCCCCCTGTTGCGAGGACTCACGGCGGTTCCACCCTTGGATGGGTATGTGGCTACGACGTCCAAGGAACAGGCGGAGGTGGTGCTAGTCTCCCCGGAAGGCGATCCGGTGTTGGCTGCTTGGCAATATGGACTCGGCCGATCGGTAGCCTGGACGCCGGATGTGGGTGGGCGTTGGAGCAGCGCATGGTCTGGTAATCCAGCTTCTACGCTCCTCTGGGGCAATCTATTGTCGTGGTTGCTCCCTCCGATGGATGAAGGGGAGCTGGTTGTCAAGGTTGATACGGATGGGGAGGGCTCGCTGGATGTGGTGGCTGAAAATCGGAGCGGCTGGGAAGAGGTCCGGCCTACCACCGCCACGCTGCTAACGCCCTTTGGGGAGCGGAGAGAGCTCGAGCTTTCTCCCGCCGGTCCAGGGCGATACCACACCCAGATCGATACCCCATCGCCAGGTGCGTACGTGATCCAGGTAAGCCAGTCTCTGGAGGGCGGGGGGGAGTTGCGCGGCGAGTCGGGTTGGGTAGCGCCCTACCCGGCCGAGTACAGAGAGATGGGGGCGGACCGGGCGATGCTTGCACGCATCGCCGACGCTGGAGGCGGGGAAGTGCTGGAAGACCCCGCGGAGGTGGTGGAAGCGGCCAGGAAATCGGCTACGGCTCGCTGGCCCGTCTCGCCCTTGCTGCTGGTGCTCGCCGCCATCTTCTGGCCCCTGGAGATAGCCTCCCGGCGCCTGCTGATCCCGGCGGCCGCTGCCTGGCTGCCAGTTGCAGCGCGTAGGCGCGTAGACGCGGAGACGCATGGCAGGGGCGATGGGGGGACGCGACGGCGCGGGGACGGGGAGACGCGGAGAGAAAAGGAGGTTGCCCCTCCGCCCGCTGCACGCACTACCGAGCGGCTATTGGAGCGAAAGAAGGCGCTGCGGGAGAAGGGGAAAACTCGCTACTGATCCCAGCGGATTTCCGCTTGCGCGGGAACGACGCTGCGATGGGAATGGCTAATGCTTCGCCGTCTATCATAGCCATTTTGGTTGTGTATCGTTTATCCGCATGCGCTACTTAGAGAATGGGGCCACGAAGCCAATCTGTGCTCCTTTAGGGATGCAGGCAGAGCCTTCAGGATAGATGCCACTCTCTCGTCGATGATGGGGGTAGCTTCGGCTCTTGTGTT